>CALCCX010000500.1 GCA_937900165.1 uncultured Acidimicrobiia bacterium
GATACCCGCTCCAATACTCGTTTTTCATCGCCGACCTCTCTCGCGGAGAGAGGTTTGAAATGAAAAGCGACCTTGGCGACATAATCCACTTCGATGAGGACAGCGTCGTTATCGTCGATTTGGGTGAGGTCGACCGGTTTGACGCGGCCAAGGTCGAAACGATGGGCTTGGCGAAGGGGATCGGATCGGAGGGGCCGTGGGTGTTGTAGGGCGGTTCGACCGCTCCCGTTGTTCGGATGACCCCTGGACCCCTCGAACGCCTGTGGTACGTTTGTCTTGACCGGCACATTGACACTCGAATAGCGTATCGAGCGAGTCCACGATGACCGACCGCTCGAAATAGTGGCCTGAAAGCCTTGCCCCACAAGGACTATGGGATGGTGCTGTTTCCGGCTCCGGGAGGAGCCGGCTTCATTGAGGCCCTACGCAAGCGGGTCGAGGCTACCGCAGCGGAGTGAGCGCAGATCCAGGTCGGCTCAAGATCCTGCTGGTCACCGGTAAGGGGGGCGTCGGCAAGACGACCGTGTCTGCGGCCACCGCGGTCGCTGCTGCGGACCGGGGCGCCAAGACCCTTGTCATGTCTACCGACCCGGCCCATTCCTTGGAGGACGCCTTCGAAGTCGATATCGGAGGCCAACCCACCGAGATTCAGCCGGGCCTCTTCGCCCAACAGATCGACACTCAGCTTCAGCTCAAGACGTTTTGGAGCGACATCCATGATCAGCTCATGGCTGTATTCAACTGGGGCGGTGTAGGCGGGATCGAGGCCGAAGAATTTCTGATCTTCCCAGGGATGGACGAGCTCTTTTCGCTTCTCGAGGTCAAGGAGCAGGCCAATAGTGGACGTTTCGATGTCATAGTGGTCGACTGTGCTCCCACGGCCGAAACGCTTCGACTTCTCAGCCTGCCAGAGGTGCTTTCCTGGTATTTCGAGCGGGTGCTGCCCACGGAGCGCCGAATCATGAAAGCTGCTCGGCCGATCCTTCAGAGGGTTTCAAAGCTGCCGGTGCCAGGCGACAACGTGTTCGAAGCTGCCGAGACGGTGTTCGCCGGGGTGGAGGAAGTCAAGGCGCTGTTGGCTGATTCATCCATCACCGCGGCTCGGTTGGTCGTCAACCCCGAAAAGATGGTTGTTGCCGAAGCTCGGCGCACATACACCTACTTGGGCTTTTTTGGTTATGCGGTGGACGCAGTTGTCGTCAACCGCCTGCTTCCCGACGAGGTCAAGGATCCATACTTTGATCGCTGGCGTGAGCTTCAGCGAGACCACATGGCCACCATCACGGATTCCTTCGAAGGCGTTGATGTCATCTCGCTCCGCCTATTCGATGAGGAGATGGTTGGGGTAGACAAGTTGAGGAAACTCGCCGAGGAGCTGTATGGAGACCGGGATCCTGTCACCGGCTTCACCGGGTCGGTACCTTTCAGCATCACAGAGGTCGACAGCAATATCGTCATGGGCCTCGCGGTGCCTTTCGCGACAAAGGACCAACTCGACGTCACACGACGTGGCTCCGAGCTACTCATCACGGTTGGCCAGTACCGGAGGTCGTTCGTGCTCCCCGACTCCCTCCAGCGTCGACAGATCGCGGGCGCGAAGCTCGAAGATGGCACACTGCACATTACTTTTGTGGACGTGGAGGACCAATGAGCCCCCAAATCGATGAGTACGGCGAAACCCTCCGACACGCGATAGATGAGGCGATGCCGCACTTGTTGGCGGCCGGCCAGGAACTGTTGTCAGCGTTCCGAGCCTTCGTCGCCGCTCTCGAAGAAGGTGCAGATCATGACGGTCCCCGCCCGGTAGAGCGCATAGGCGTCGACTGACCCCGGCTTCGATAACACTGGGTCTGTGGCCGATACAATTGTCAGAGCTTGCTGTCTGATCGTGAAAGCGTTTCGGCTCGGGTGGGCCGGGACAGGGGATCTCTTGCCGAAGGAGTTGGTGTGGCCGAGTTGACAATGGGGATCGACCTTGGCGGCACGAAAATGGCCGCAGTGGTGCTCTCCAAGGACAACGAAGTGCTCAGCGCTTCGACGGTTCCGCGTCCTCGCACGGCGGACGCCATGTTGGAGGAACCAATCGAGTTGGCTCGCTCGCTGATCAGTGGCCCTGTGTCGGCGGTGGGCATAGGCGCAGCCGGGTTGGTTCGATCAGCCGACGGGGTGATGGTGTGGGGGCCGAACGTCGAGGGGGAAGAGGTCTCCTTCAAAGCCCATTTTGAGGCGTCCCTCGGCTTGCCCGCCTTCGTTGACAACGATGCAACGCTGGCCGGTTTGGCCGAAACCCGGATCGGGGCGGCGGTCGGATTTCGCCATGTGCTGATGATGACGTTGGGAACCGGCATAGGCGGAGGTTGGATGATCGACGGATCTCCCTATCACGGTCGTGGATTCGCAGGAGAGATCGGACACATGATCGTGGACGTGGGTGGTCCAGCGTGTACCTGTGGTCAAAACGGTTGTTGGGAAACGTTCTGTTCTGGTCGTCGCCTCGATCAAATGGCCCGAGACCTGGTGGCCGCCCAGTCTGGCGGACTCACTGCCAAGCTGGCAGACGGAGCCACTCCGACCGGTCGTCATCTGGTGGACGCGGCCCTCGAGGGTGACGGAGACGCGATTGCCCGGCTCCATGAGATGGCATCCTGGATGGGACTTGGCATCGCGAATCTGGTCGCGGCGTTCGATCCGGAGATCGTCGTGGTTGGTGGGGGAGTGTCGAGGGCGGGCGATCTGTTACTCGTTCCTGCCCGCCACGCCATGGTCAGCGTCTTGGAAGGTGCCGCCCACAGGCCTGAGACACCAATAGTGTGTGCTGAACTCGGCGAACAGGCCGGGGCGATCGGAGCGGCGATGTTCGCCAGGGAGTCCATGTAATGAGTGCCCGTCTGCCGGACGAAATCCTCGAACCAAATGCTTCACCCGTACCGAACCGGCGACCCTGGCTGAAGGATATGGCTATGGCAGTGCCGAACCTCGCCAAGCTATTGAGTCGGTTGGCAAGAGACCCGAGGGTGCCGGCTCGTTCGAAGAGATTCGCCGGCCTGATGGCCGCCTATCTGATCTCGCCCATCGATCTCATTCCAGATTTCATACCTCTGATTGGAAAAACCGACGATGTTGTGCTGGCTGCGTTCACCATCAATCACCTGATCCAATCGGCCGGCTATGAGGTGGTTCGTGAACATTGGGATGGGTCGGACGAGGTGTTGGGCTATCTAGCGGACGCCGTCGATTTCATTGCGGGCCTTGTACCTCGAACCGTTCGCCTCGGGCTTGGTCGCTGGCTCAGAGGCTGACTGGCGCCTCAAGGGAGAACCGTGGATTTCCGACGCATCGATGGGTTGCCCCCATACGTGTTCACCGAGGTGAATGACCTGAAATTAGCTGCCCGCCGAGCGGGTGAGGATGTCATCGATCTGGGTTTTGGCAACCCAGACATCGCATCGCCAGATTTCGTGGTAGACAAACTGAACGAGGCCTCCCGCAATTCTAAAAACCACCGGTATTCGTCTTCGAGGGGAATTCCGAACCTTCGCAAGGCAGTGGCCGATCGTTATCTGCGGCGCTTTGGCATCGAGCTGGATCCTGACACTCAGGTGATCACGACGATCGGGGCGAAGGAGGGCCTTTCCCACCTCTTGTGGGCCCTGGTCCAACCGGGAGATGTGGCTCTCGTTCCAGATCCGAGCTACCCAATTCACATATACGCGCCTGCACTGGCCGGAGCCGAGGTCCGCAGGGTTCCGGTGACGGGCGATGACTACTTTGCTCACTTGGAGAAGGCCTTCACGGACTCATGGCCGAGGCCAAGGGTCATCATCACCTCCTTTCCCCACAACCCGACCACCACCTGTGTCGACCTCGAATTCTTCGAGCAGCTGGTCGCGTTCGCCAGAGATCGTGATGTGTTCCTGGTGCACGATTTTGCCTATGCCGACATCTCGTTCGACGGGTACCAGCCGCCGAGCCTGCTTCAGGTGCCAGGGGCGAGCGAGGTCGGCGTTGAGCTCTACACGCTGACCAAGGGCCATTCGATGGCCGGTTGGAGGGTGGGGTTCGTGGTCGGAAACGCCGACATGGTTGGTGCTCTCGCCAAGCTCAAGTCCTACCTCGACTACGGCACGTTTCAGCCGATCCAGATCGCGTCCATAGTTGCCCTGAACGAGGGCGACGACCACGTCGGAGAGGTCAACGAGACTTATCTGAGGCGTAGGGACGCTCTGTGTGATGGTTTGGCCAGGGCTGGGTGGAAATTCCCCAAACCAAAGGGGACGATGTTCGTATGGGCCCCGATTCCAGAACGATACGCCCACCTGAAGTCACTCGAATTCGCCAAGTTCCTACTATCTGAATCCAAGGTGGCGGTCAGCCCTGGGGTAGGTTTCGGACGAACCGGCGAAGGCCATGTGCGGTTCGCTCTTGTCGAAAATGAACACAGAATCCGCCAAGCCGTGCGCGGCATCCGAGGCGTGCTCGACCTCCATAGAAGTGGCTGAGGACCGGATCACCCGACGTCGCCGTGGCATCGATCCGGCGCCTGCCTGAACTCATCTGCCGAGCGGGAGATATGCCTTGGTCGTGTAGTCCTGGACCATGCGATGGGTCGAGAATTCATGGATGGTGGTTGCGATGGCCTCTTTCATCATCTGTACCCAAGCGTGCGGTATGCCGTCCGCCCCACGGTCGTAGTAGAGCGGCGCTATCTCCTCTTGAAGGAGTTTGTAGAGAGCCACCGCATCGCCTTCATCCTGCGCCTCATGATCGGAATTCTCGTGTTCCTCGCCGAACACCCAGCCGTTCTTTCCATTGGCGCCTTCTGCCCACCATCCGTCGGCGTTCGACAAATTCAGACCGCCGTTCATGGCGGACTTCATACCGGAGGTCCCAGATGCTTCTTGTGGGATCCGAGGGTTGTTGAGCCAGACATCGACCCCTTGAACCATGAAGCGCGCCATGCGCAGGTCGTAGTCTTCGAGGACGTGGATATGGCCTGCCAGTTCTGGGGTCTTGGAAAGGGCAACGATTCGCTCGATCAGGCCCTGGCCCAGTCGATCGGCCGGATGGGCCTTACCGGCGAACACGACTTGGACAGGTCTGTCCGGGTTGGCAAGGATCGCTTGAAGCCAGGCGAGGTCGCGGAAGAGCAACGTGGCTCTCTTGTACGTTGCGAAGCGGCGAGCGAATCCGATGGTCAAGCGGGTGGGATCCAAGAGTGATTCGACTGACCGCAGATCATCTGGCGACGCGCCGTGCCTGGCGAATTGTGATCGCAGTCGACTCCTGGCAAAACGAGCAAACGATTCCTTCCGAGCTGAATGACTTTCCCACAGCGCTTCATTGTCCAATTCGTGGATTCGAGCGGCCAACTCAGGTGTCTCGGACAGCTCAGTTTGCCAGTCAGCGCCAAGGGTTGAGGTGAATAGAGTGCCGATTCCGGCCGCGATCCAGGTGGGATGGTGGACTCCATTTGTGATCCCAAGGACTCCGTCCGCCAACAAATGTTCCCAGTTTCGAGAAGCAACCTCTGCGTGTTTGGCACTCACGCCGTTGACCACGGTTGCGTGCCGAATCGCCAGCGCACCAAGGTCGAACGCCTCTTCTCCTTCGCGGCCTGACCAGCCGACCTCTCGCAATAGACCCGTGTCGGCACCCACCTGGCTCGGCCACTCGCCTAGGTACTTGTCGACGAGGTTTGTATCGAACGTTTCATTTCCAGCCGGAACCGGAGTGTGCAGGGTGAAGATCGTGCGACTTCGTACCTGCGCGGTGGCGGTTTGAAGATCGTTGCCGTCGGCGACGAGGTGGCCAATACGCTCCAGGATGCTCATCGCAGCGTGCCCCTCATTTATATGCCAGACGGATGGCTTGATCCCCAGTGTTTCGAGAACCCTCACCGAGCCGAGTCCCAGAATGAGTTCCTGACAGAATCTCATCTCACGTCCGCGGATGTAGAGCATGTGTGTTATTGGTCGGTCGGCCGGGTCGTTGGATGGCAAGTCCGTGTCCATCAGCAGAAGTTGGACACGCCCAAGATCGGAAGAGCGTCGTGTAGGGAAAGAGTGTAGATCTCGGTGGTCGCCGTATCATTAAAAAAAAAAATATGAATGTAGATCAGCTGGGCACTCTCAGATGTATAGCACTGCAGTTTTACTAACCACAC
>CALCCX010000501.1 GCA_937900165.1 uncultured Acidimicrobiia bacterium
TCTCTCGTTATCACTTCTTATATCCATTGTGCTGTTATGAATCATGAACAGTGTTTGTTGTATGTATTTTTTTTTTTTTTTCAAGCAGAAGACGGCATACGAGATATATCAGTGTGACTGGAGTTCAGACGTGTGCTCTTCCGATCTGATCTGAGATCAACAAGCTCTCGATGGAGCTCGAGCCCACCAGCCTGGTCGACGCTGTCACTGAAGTCGGTACGTCATTGGAGCCGCTGTTGACCAAGACCCTGCACATCGTGACCCGCGACGATGTGGAGGTGACCGCAGATCCGCTACGTCTCCGCCAGATCATCCGCAACCTCGTGATGAACGCCGAAAAACACGGAGGTCCCTCGATCGTCGTTCGAATCGAACAATTCAACGGAGCCACTCACCTGGTCGTAGCCGACGACGGAGACCCTCTCAACGTCCGCGACCGGGAACGCATCTTCGAGCCGTACGAGCATTCCAGCAGGTTCCACTCCGGCCCGACAGGATCAGTGGGACTCGGTCTCGTCGTCTCCCGCGAGCTCGCCAGACGAATGGGCGGCGACCTGACCTATGACCATCGCAACGGATTCGCCGAGTTCCGCGTCGAGTTCGCCGCCGTCAGTTTCCTCGATAGATCCACGGTCGCCTGAGATCAAAGGCGTCGAGGCAATGTTGCACAAGACCAATGACTAGTCACCAAGATCGAATGCAGTTTGGTTCTCATTGTTTCCGCCTCGCAGGCCGAACCAATAACCATGACCACCAGAACAGCTCTCGAAACCGAACCGGCCTTCCTCGACATCACGACCATCGAGGCACCTATCGCTGGTCGCATCGTCGACGAAGACGACGCAGCCATTGCCCTCATGGACATTCTCGATGACATGATGGCCGCCGCCCAGATCTGACCGCCCTGGGCCGACCGGGACGCGTTCGGCTCAGGTTTGAGGCACCCCCGCCGATGTACCAATCATGCACACCCCCTTGACATGCAGTGTGTGCGAAGAAACGATTGAGCGCGTTTTCGAGGTTGGCGATCGCCTACTCTGCGAAGACTGCGCGACGTTGTCACTTCGTGACATCATGGACGACCTAATGGAGACCGGCCCGTAGTAGGGTTGCCAGCGTGGATTTCCTGAGGCTCCACCACACCCAACTTGCCATGCCAATCGGTGAAGAGGACGCCGCGAGGGCGTTCTATTCGCGCGTCCTGGGCATGGCGGAAGTTCCCAAACCCGATGTGCTGGCGGCCAGGGGCGGCGTTTGGTTCAAAGCAGGTGGCGTCGAACTCCATTTGGGAGTCCAGTCTCCTTTCGTGCCGGCCACCAAGGCCCACCCGGCGATACTGGTGGACGATCTGGATGCCATTGGCGAGAACTTGGAAGCCGCCGGGTACGAAACGACCCCGGACGAGGCATTGCCTGGCCACCGCCGGTTCTACGCCAACGATCCATTCGGTAACCGTCTCGAGTTCTTGCAAACCGAAGACAATCTGGCCAGCGACTGACCGAGCACTGCTGGCGGCGACCAGGCCGCGGCAATGTACTTTGTCCCGAGACCTCGGCGCCATGCCGGCACAGGATTCAGCCGCGCCCTCAGCCTGGATCCACCGCAATCAGCCCCCGCACCCCGGCCCGACCGGCGCCTCCGGCGAGCAGCACCTGAGGGACAGACAAGGAGTGCGTGCTTCCTCGGCCACACCACTACCGTCATTGACCAGCCGTACGGAGTTCGCGTGACCGATCGTGGGATGACAACAGACGAGTTCAGGCGGTGGGGAAAGGACCTGATCGATTGGATCGCCGACTATCACGACGGGGTAGGCGAAATGACCGTCGCGGCCGAGGTCGCCCCGGGCGAGACGAGGGCCAAACTCCCAGATCATGCGCCAGAACAAGGCGAAAACTTCGAAAGCATGCGGCGCGACCTGGACGACATCGTTTTGCCGGGCTTGATGCATTGGCAGTCACCAAACTGGTTCGCATACTTCCCCGCCAATGTCTCGTACCCGGCGATCCTCGGCGAACTGGCCGCTGCCGGCCTAGGACAACAAGGAATGCTGTGGTCGACCTCACCGGTTGCGACAGAGATAGAGTCTCATGTCCTCGACTGGTTGGTCGATCTGCTGGACCTGCCTTCCACCTGGAAAACGACGGACCGGGGCGGCGGCGTGATCCAAATGAGTGCCTCAGATTCGACCCACACTGCGCTGGTAGTCGCAAGAGAGGTCGCCAAGGCGCCGATAGGAACAGAGGTCGCCTACACGTCTGCCCAGGCGCACAGCTCCGTCGAAAAGGGTGCCAAGGTGGCCGGCTACGGTCACGTTCGCCTGATCGACGTCGATGATGAACTTTCGATGCGCGCAGACGCCCTCGCGAGCGCGGTTGCTGCTGATCGGGCGGATGGGCTCACGCCGACCTTCGTGTGCTCCACGGTCGGGACGACCGGCACTACCGCAGTCGACCCGGTCAGAATCGTCGGCGAGATCGCCCGCCAAGAGGGCATTTGGCACCACATCGATGCCGCGTTCGCCGGGTCGGCAATGATTTGCGAAGAGTTTCGCCACCATCAGGACGGGCTCGAGTTGGCCGATTCATACGTATTCAATCCGCATAAGTGGATGTTCACGAACTTCGACTGCTCGCTGGTCTACGTCGCAGATCGACGGCCGCTCATCGAGACACTCAGCATCCTCCCGCCCTACTTGCGTGACCAGGCCTCAGAATCGGGCGAGGTGATCGACTATCGCGACTGGCATGTTCCTCTCGGTCGCCGTTTCCGGGCCCTGAAACTTTGGTGGGTGCTCAGATCGTTCGGCGCAGAAGGGATCAGAGAGATCATTCGTCACCACGTCGCCGCCGCTCGAGAGTTGGCCGACTGGCTGGAGGGCGACGAGCGATTCGAGTTGGTGGCGCCGGTCCCGTTCTCGCTCGTCTGCTTCCGCCTCATCGAAGGCGACGAGGCGACCGATGAGCTGGCCGGGGCAATCAACCGGCAAGGCCCTGCATATCTGACCTCGTCCAGACTTCCGGACGGAACGTCGTACATTCGAGTGTCGGTCGGCCAAACCAATACTCGCCGCCACCATGTGGTCGGACTTCGCCGGCAAATCGATCGTTTGGCGAATTCTTCATGACAAAATTGGCCTTTGCTCTGACCTTCGTCGTGGGCGCCTGTGGCTTCGGAACCGACGTTTCCGGAAGCGAGGCAGACTCAATCGAGATCGTCTCGACGGATCGGTTCACCATTGACGAGATCGACGGCCAGATGACCTTCGTCGCAACGGCGGTGCTCGTATCCGATGAAGGCACCTTCACGGTTGAGATCACTAGAGACGGCGAGCTGACCCAGTCGGTGATCCTTTCATCTTCTGACGCCGCGCCTGACGTCACCTTGGTATCGAAGGGAACAGAAATCTACGCCCTGGTTGAGGGGCGCTGGATCCCAGTTGAGGAATTGGGCGCGGCCGGATTACTTCTTCTGCTCGCAGCGCCAGACATCGCGCACCAGCTGGGCGTCGAGATCCGTGAGAGCGGTACCTTCGTCGGCTGGGAGCAGATCGACGGCATGGAGACAGCGATCTACGAGGTGGGCGAGATTCTTGAAACCGTGCGCTCAGAGTTCTACACGGTTACCGGTGGAGTAGGCACCGTCTGGCTGACCAAGGAGGGCCTGCCGATTCGATGGAGTGGTATCGCCCAGAACGGAGTTGAAAGCGTCGTCTGGGGCCTGAGCAGCATTGGCGGGCCGGTCGAAATCGACTTACCGTCCCAGCTCCAAGGTTGAAGGCGTTTCGGAAGCGGATACGGATTCCTGCGCCTTTCGTTTCAGATACATCCAGCCATAGGCATGTACGCCGACTGCCGCCGCCAAGATAAGCGCTCCGAGCGTCTGGCCGATGACCGAGGCTGTGACAACGGCGATCACCGCCAAAACCACCAAAGCAATCCTCACCCCATTCAGCGGTCCATACATATCAACAGCCTAATGCAGCGAGGGATGTGCGAACCCAGGGTACAACCCTGGGTTCCCAGCGTCGCCATAGCGTCATCTAGAGTCCCGAGAACAGAGCCAAGGCGGGGTTGGCTGACGTTGGTGTCATCGCCGGGTGGCTCCCGAGTTGGCGATTCGGCGACGAAGCGAACCACCCGAGACACCCTCACAATGGCTCCGCGGATCGCCAGTACCATTCCGTCGAGCGAAAGGAGACGCCGATGGGCGCTGCGATCGAGACGTCCGGGCTTACCAAGTACTACGGAAGCACACCGGGCATCATCGAGCTCGACCTGACGGTCGCAGAAGGCGAAGTATTCGGTTTCATCGGTCCGAATGGGTCTGGCAAGTCGACGACCATCCGAACGCTCCTGAACTTCCTGTTCCCTACGACCGGTTCCGGCACCGTGCTCGGACTCGACATCGTCAAGGACTCGCTCGAGATTCGCCGTCGCATCGGTTACCTGCCCGGCGATCTGGCCATGTACGACGCCATGACCGCCAGGGAGTTCCTGACCTACTTCGCCAACCTCCGCTCCAGGGACTGCTCTGCTCAGATCGACTCCCTCGCCGACCGGTTCGAGCTCGACCTCGACCGCAAGATCAAGGACTACTCGAGCGGCAACCGCCAGAAGGTCGGGGTGGTCAACGCCTTCATGCACGAGCCTGAGCTGTTGATCCTCGACGAGCCGACCTCGGGGCTCGACCCGCTGATGCAGCAGGAATTCCAGAACCTCATCAACGAGGTGCGGGCGGAAGGGCGGACCGTGTTCCTCTCATCGCACATCCTGCCGGAGGTCGACCGGGTCGCCGACCGGGTCGGAATCGTTCGTCAGAGTCGGTTGATCGCCGTCGACAGCCTCGAGGCCTTCAAGGCCAAGGCTCATTTCGCGGTCTCGATCCACTTCGCCGCCCCGGTGGACGAGTCTGCCTTCTCCCGCCTCGATGGTGTGCGAAGCACCGAGGTCCGCAACGAGGGAACCGTCCTTGCAATCACCGTCAGCGGCGCGCTCGACGCGGTGATCAAGGAGGCGGCGAACCACGAGGTCGTATCCATCTCCACCCGTGACGGTGAGCTCGAGGAGGTTTTCCTGTCCTACTACTCCGGTGACGAGGATGCTTCGTAACGTCTTCACCAAAACGATCCGCGATCGCCGCCGCACGATCCTCTGGTGGATGCTCGGATCGGCGGCCCTGATCTCCTGGGTATCTGGTGTCTACCCGATCATGCGCGACTCCGATGCGATGCAGCAGTTCATCGAGGACTTCCCTCCGGAGCTCATGGCGATGTTCGGCATCGATCCCGACACCTATCTCACCGGGGCGGGTTTTCTCCAGGCCCAGTTCTTCACGCTTTTCGCGCCGATCATGATGATCGCGTTGGCCATATCGATCGCTGTCGCCTCAACAGGTAGAGAGGAGAAAGACGGCACGATGGACATGCTGCTGTCCGCTCCGATCTCACGCACCTCACTGGTACTCCAGAAATCGGGCGCCCTGGTGCTGCTGTCCGGCTCGGTGGTGGCCACCATCGCGTTGACACTGATCGTGATGAACGAGGTGATCGGCCTCGGGCTCAAACTCGAAGGTGTACTTGCAGCCAACCTCGCCCTGTGGCTGCTCGGGCTGGTATTCGGTGGTATCACGCTCATGGCCGCCGCCTTCTCCGGGCGTCCATCCGCGGCGATTGGCCTGGGGGTCCTCCTGGCCGTCGTGGCCTGGTTCGTGAACGGCTTCGCCGGGATCTTCGACTGGCTCGAGACCCCGAACAAGGTGAATCCCTTCGGCTGGTACCTACAGGGGACGCCGCTGCTGAACGGCCTGAACTCGGGCCAGGCGTGGCTCGGCTTGGCAACAGCCGTCCTGATTGGCATGGCTGTGGTGTTGTTCAACCGAAGAGACATCTCGACCGAACAATCGGTCGTCCCGGAGTCGGCCGGTGAGCGACGAAAGGCGAAGGTCGTTGAACCCCGATCAACTTTGCTGCTCACGGGCGTGTTCCTCAAGTCGGTGTGGGATCGCAGGCGCTCGGTGTGGGCCTGGGCGGCGGGCCTGGCCACGATGCTGCCTCTGACCTTCGCGGCCCGGCCTGCCTTCCCGAAAGACCCCGAGGCCATCACCATCCTGATCGACTAGATGCCCCAGGAGCTCTTCGCCCTGTTCGGCATTCCACACACC
>CALCCX010000502.1 GCA_937900165.1 uncultured Acidimicrobiia bacterium
AAATACGTACACTACAGTGGAGTGAGGGAATGGGATGGTGTCGAAGTGCAAGAGATTTAGATATCTAGGCAAAATAATTAAGACTGAAGAAAAAGAAATAAATAAATTATTTTTTTTTTTTCAAGCAGAAGACGGCATACGAGATATATCAGTGTGACTGGAGTTCAGACGTGTGCTCTTCCGATCTGTGAACGCAATCGCCACGAATACCGTCAAGCGGTCGAGATTCCGCTCGGCCAGGGTTGCGCCGCCGCTGGACGAACTCTGCATGCCCCCCCCTCCGAACATATCGGACATGCCGCCGCCCTTGCCGGAATGAAGCAAAATCAAGAAAATGAGGGTGGCAGACACGATCAGATGAAGGACAACGAGGATTGCTGTGAAAATCTGCATCGAACCGGCCTTATCTGCTTAGAGGCGACGAGGCTAAAAGTATTGCAGGTGCTCAACGTTGGTCAAATCACCTGGGCCTTCAACCCGCCTGGCCTGCGACGGCGGCGGCGGCTTTGGCCGCGGCGTCTGAATCACCGAGATAACGATCGCCAAGGTGAGCCAGGTCGTCGTCGAGTTCGACGACCAGCGGGATCCCGGTCGGGATGTTCAGCCCGACAATCTCATCTTCTGGGATCTGCTTGAGGTGTTTCATGAGGGCACGAATACTGTTGCCGTGGGCCGCAACCAGGACCCGGCGCCCGCCCTTGAGATCCGGAACGCTCCAGTCATGCCAATACGGCAGCATTCTGGCGACCACGTCGGCAAGACACTCGGTGGCAGGTAGCACGTCGGGCGTCAGCCCCCCATACCGTGGATCGTTGCGCGGATGGCGGTCATCGGTGTCGACCAGCGCCGGCGGTGGGACGTCATAGCTTCTGCGCCACTCAAACACTCGGTCAGCTCCGTGCTCTGCAGCGGTTTCTTTCTTGTTGAGGCCCTGCAAGGCACCATAATGTCGCTCGTTCAACCGCCAATGGCGTGTCACAGGGATCCAATGCAGGTCCATGACATCGAGAGCCAGGTTCGCGGTATGGATGGCTCGCCGTAGCACGGAGGTGTGGACCACATCGAAACCGAAGCCCGCCTCGGAAAGGAGCCGACCGCCTTCTGTCGCCTCCGCAATCCCCTTTTCCGTCAGCGGCACGTCGGTCCAGCCGGTGAACCGGTTCTCCAGATTCCACTGACTTTCACCATGTCTGAGCAATACGAGCTTGGTCACCATTGCCGGGCCCTCGACTTCCGGTCGAAGTTCCTGGATGGATGTCTGATCGTGCGGGTCACGTCCAGTATCTGACGATCATCGCGAAAGTGTCTGGATCGAGGGATGCACCACCGACCAGCGCTCCATCGATGTCCCGCTTGGCCATGTAGCCACCAATATTTCCAGGGTTGACCGATCCCCCGTACAAGATCCTTATGTGCTCGCCACCGTCTGCGAATGAGTCGATCACCACCGCCCGGCACCTCTCGATCCGCTGTTGCACATCATCGGGTTCCGCCGAATGGGCGGTGCCGATGGCCCATACCGGTTCGTAGGCGATGACGAGACCGGCCACTTGATCCGGCGTCAAACCGCTGAGGGCCCCTGCGACTTGGCGAATGAGGACTTCATCGGTCTGGCCCGCCTCCCTCTGCTCCAGAGTCTCGCCAACACAGATGACCGGCGTCATCTCCGCCGCCAGAACGGCCTTGGCCTTACGGTTGATCAGAGCTTCGTCCTCGAGGAACTGACTGCGGCGTTCAGAGTGGCCAACGATGACGTATGAAACCGAGAGCTTGGCGAGCATCGTCGCGGAAATTTCTCCTGTGAACGCCCCTTCAGGTTCCTGATGCACGTTCTGGGCGGCTAGGGCGATCGGGATTTGATCGGCCTCGATCACCGTCTGTGCCGACCTCAGAGCGGTAAAGGGTGGGGCGACTGCAAGGTCCACCCGATCGTAATCTGGCCCATCCAATCGATAGCTCAACTTCTGCACCATCTGGATCGTCTCCAAATGGTTGGCGTGCATCTTCCAGTTTCCAACCATCAACGGTTTGCGACTCATGCCCACTTCTCCAATGCTGCGACTCCTGGCAATAGTTTGCCTTCCAATAGTTCCAACCCTGCCCCACCACCCGTAGAGAGGTGGGAGAGTTCATCTTCGATTCCGAACAGACGGACCGCTGCTACCGAATCGCCTCCGCCCGCGACGGTGAAACCAGAGGATCTGGCCACTGCGCTCGCCACCGTCGCTGTCCCCGCTCGAAACGCTTCCCATTCGAACACTCCCATCGGGCCGTTCCAGAACACGCTTCCGGAACCGGCAGCCACCGAAGCGAAGTGTTCTGCGGTTTCTGGTCCGATGTCCAGGCCCATCCATCCATCTTCAATACCATTGGCGGCAACCACCTTGTGACCGGCATCTGAAGCGAATCGATCACCGGCTACAACATCACTCGGGATTGTGACTTTGCCTCCGTGCTCGCCATCCAAGACATTCCGAATGGTGTCCATCAGTTCTGGTTCGAACAAAGAATCGCCGATTTCGTATCCCTGAGCCGCCAACATCGTGAAGCACATGCCCCCGCCGACCAACATGGCGTCGACCGCAGGGAGGAGCGCCTCCATGACAGGGAGTTTGTCGCTCACCTTGGCCCCTCCGAGGATGACGGTGAAGGGTCGTGGAGGGTCCGAAACCAGGCGGCTCATCGCTTCGAGCTCTGCGACCAGCAGCGGGCCGGCAGCGCTCGGAACATGATCAGCAACACCGACCGTCGACGCGTGAGCTCGGTGAGCCGATCCGAACGCATCGAGGACGAATATCTGCGCCAACTCCGCCAACTGCTCGGCGAGGGCCGGGTCGTTGGTCGTCTCTCCGGTCTCGTACCGAGATCGGAAGAGCACACGTCTGAACTCCAGTCACACTGATATATCTCGTATGCCGTCTT
>CALCCX010000503.1 GCA_937900165.1 uncultured Acidimicrobiia bacterium
GATCTACACTCTTTCCCTACACGACGCTCTTCCGATCTCAGGGCGTTCGACCTGCCGATGACCACGACCGACTATTTTTCCGACGACGACGGAACCATCTTCGAGCCGTACAACAACGCAATGGCCGAGGCCGGCATCACACTTGGCTGCGCTGCCAACCTGTTCTGCCCGAACGAGATTGTTACGAGGTCGCAGATGGCATCGTTCATCGTAAGGGCGGTTGGCATACCGACGGCCCCCGACGGTGACTTCTTCCCTGATGATGACGGCAACGTTCACGAGGCCAACATCAACTCGCTCGCCGGGTTGGGAATAACCCTTGGAACCACGGCCAACACCTACTCGCCAAACGACCCGGTAGATCGTGACCAGATGGCCACGTTCCTGGCCAGAACCCTGAAAACCGCCGATCGCTCTCCTCAGGTGTTTGCGCTGACGATTCTGCACAACAACGACGGTGAGTCAGAGCTGGTGGCAGACGGCGACGTTGGCGGGGCGGCCCGCTTCAAGGCGGTTGTCGACCAGCAGAAGGCGATCGCCAACGCTCAGACCGATGGTGTTCTGATGCTGTCAATGGGTGACAATTTCTTGCCAGGCACCGCTTTCGAAGCAAGTCTTCAGGACGGCATTTTCTACGATGCGCTGGCCCTCGAGGCAATCGGTTACGACGCTCTTCAGCTGGGTAACCATGACTTTGACGCTGGCCCCGATGTGCTCGCCGATTTCATCAACGAGTTCACCACTCCGCCTCAATACCTGAGCGCCAACCTCGACTTCTCGGCCGAGGCGAACCTTCAGGTGCTGGTCGATGCTGGGACGATCGCTCCTAGCATGTCTGTCGAAATCGGCGGCCGGACCATCGGCATCGTCGGGGCTACCACCCCGAACCTGCCGTTTATCTCAAGCCCCCGCAACGTCGTCGTCGATCCAGATGTGGCTGGAGTGGTGCAGACCGAGCTGGACGCATTGGCCAGCGGGGGAGCTGACATACTCATCATGATCAGCCACCTCCAGGGCATAAACGAGGATTTGGCGCTGGCGCCCGATCTGAGCGGCGTCGATGTGATGATCGCCGGTGGTGGTGGAGAACTGCTGGCCAACTCGGCCGCTGAGTTATTGCCAAACGACGATGTCGCTGACATCTTCGGGGCCTACCCACTGACGGGGACCAACGCAGAGGGTGTCGATGTCCCGATTGCCACGACGGTCGGCCAATACGGCTACCTGGGACGGCTGGTGGTGTTCTTCGACACTTCCGGCAATGTTGTAGACACCCTCGGAGGGCCGATCCCGATCAATGGGCAAGCCCAGGACGCCGATTTGCTGGCGAACGTCGAGAATCCGGTCGCCGTTTTCCAGGCCGGTTTGGCCGCCAACGTCATCGGCACGTCTGAAGTCGAACTCGACGGGATTCGAGAAAACGTTCGGTCGGTTGAGACCAATCAGGGCAACCTGATCGCAGACGCTCTGCTTTGGCAGGCAACCGATCTGGCTGGAGGGTTCGGTGTTGCAACACCGAACGTTGCGCTCCAGAACGGTGGCGGGATCCGTAACGACGACATCCGTGCTCTCGGGGCGACCGTCGGCACACCCGCAGACGTCACCGAGCTGGACACGTTTGACATGTTGCCGTTTGGTAACACTCTTTCGATTCTCGAGGACATTTCTCGAGACCAGTTCAAGGAGATCCTCGAAAACGCCGTGTCTGCCCTGAATCCGGACGGCTCCTTGGGAGCGGAAGGGACGGGCCGCTTCGCCCAGGTCGCCGGAGTGCGATTCGAGTGGAGTGGTGCTGGAACGCCTCAGGTGCTGGACGACGACGGCAACGTGACGACGCCTGGCACCCGTATTGACGATGTTTGGCTGCTCAATCCGGACGGAAGTGACGGCGATCAGATCGTCATGGCCGGCGCGGTGCAGGCCGGTCCCGACATCGTCGTCGCCATATCCAATTTCCTGGCCACAGGTGGCGATCAGTATCCGTTCCGAGGTGCTCCGTTCACCAACCTGGGCGTGACCGATCAGCAGTCGCTGTCTGCCTATATCCAGGCTGCCGCTGCCGACGGCGGCCTCGAAGAGTTGATCACGGCCGGTGACTACCCGGTTGGAGGTGAGGGTCGGATCGCCGGCCCCTGACGCCTGTCGACTGACCGAGGGGGCGGGTATCTGCCGCCCCCTCGGTCCATGTCCTGGACGGAATCCGAATCGAGTCTGGAACGGCTCATAGGTATGCGAGAGGCAAACGCAGTAGAGCGAGGCGCGTGCCGGTACCCTGTGGTCGCCGACCTGGGGCTCGACTTCGATGATTCGCCATGCCACCAATATTTCGGTTCGTTTCTACGAACTCGATCCCTATGACCACGTGAACCACGCGGTGTATTTGTCGTATTTTGAAACGGCCAGGATCGAAGCACTCGAGTCTGTGGGAATGGGACTTCATTCGCTTTCAGAACGCGGGTTTCGTATTGTCGTGAGCGATCTGAATCTCAAGTTTCATGCTCCGGCCAAGGCCGGCGATTCGCTAGCGATAGAGACGCTGATCGTTGAAATGAAGCGAGTGACGCACGGCTGGCAACAACACATGACGAGGTCGACCACCCCGATAGCCAGCCTCGACCTGAGAGCAGCGATGACCGATCTCGAGGGGCGGCCCATCCGAACTCCGGCGTTCTTCAAAGGAGCCTGGTCAGGTGAGTGAACAGACTCCCGGCCCTTTGGAGATGCTGAAAGCGGCCAACGATGTTTGGAAGGCTGATCTCCGCTCAGCGGTGGCGAGGGTGTTCAAGTGGGTGGTGACCATTGGCGTAGTTGGGGTCATCGCTGGGGCCGGACTCGGCGCGTGGCGATACTCTGACGGGATAGCGCGAGACAGCTTGTCTGTCGATCCGAGGGGTGCCATCACGCTTCTCGACGACTGTTACATATTCGTGATCTCGGACTCCGCGTTTAGCGTGGCCCCCTCTGCCGAGGCTTCCGCGATTGGCACCGTCGGCCCCTTTGGTCTGCAGTTCCCCCGTCGGTCAGGCCTCATCAGCCCCTTGTTCACCGACGGCTTCGCCCTTGTCCC
>CALCCX010000504.1 GCA_937900165.1 uncultured Acidimicrobiia bacterium
TTTTTTCAAGCAGAAGACGGCATACGAGATATATCAGTGTGACTGGAGTTCAGACGTGTGCTCTTCCGATCTTGTGCGACAAAGTCGACCAGGTCGAGGCTGTAGGGACGTAAAACCTTCTGACGACTCTCCAAACAGGAATCCAGGGTGCCCGCCTCTACAACAACGCGCTGGCGTCAGATCGCAATCTGGGCGCTTCCCATCTTCGTCACGCTCGTGTGGTTGATCACCGTCACGGCCGGCGATCACTGGAGCCGAATCGCCGCCGTATGGCAGTCGACGGTCACGATGATCTTCGGCAGCTTCGTAGCCGGGTCCACCCCACAGGGAGGCGGAGCGGTCGCCTTCCCCGTCTTCACCAAGATCCTCGAAGTCCCCACCCCAGTGGCCAGAACCTTTTCTTTGAGCGTGCAGGCGATCGGCATGACGACCGCCGCCGCGATCATCCTGCTCGCCGGACGGAAAATCGACCGCCGCGCCGTGGTGGCTGCCGGGGGCGGTGGCCTGGCCGGCTTCTTCTTCGGACTCTTCGTCCTCTCGGAGCCAAACGGCCTGTTCTGGCCATCGAAGATGTCTGCTCCATACGTCAAGGTGACTTTCACGGTGATGTTGGCTGCGATGTCCTACATCGTGTTCCTCTCACTGCGGGCCAAGGAACGAGGCGTGGATTCGATCGAGCAATGGAACCAGCGGGTGTGGTTCGGGCTCGTTGCGGCCGGCTTCATCGGCGGCGTGGCGTCGGCGTTCACCGGCTCGGGCGTCGATGTACTCCTGTTCCTCTTCGCGGTAGTGATGTGCGGACTGCACCCACGAGTCGGGGTTCCTTCCAGCATCATCGCCATGGCCATGACCTCGGTTGCCGGTTTCGTGGTCCTCGGCCTCGTCAACGGCCAACTGTCCGTGATGCTCGACCAGGCCGGTGCGGTCGTCTCAGTGGGAGGCCAGACGGTCGATGCGCTGCCGGCCCGCCAATACGACGTGTTCGGCTTGTGGATGGCCGCGGTACCGGTAATCGTTTGGGGAGCGCCACTCGGTGCCTACACCGCCCACATGATGACCGAGCGGCGGCTCATCAGATTCGTGGCAGGCATGGCAGCCCTCGAAGTGCTCAGCACGATCATCTTCCTCGACGCGTTGCGAACCGACTACGCCCTGGCGATCTACGGCGTGCTCGGACTGCTCACCGCCATCGCCGGGATCAGGTACATGTCGGTACGCCGCATATCGATTCTGAACCTCGACGAACGCATCGACGAGTTCGTTTAGGCGCTGTCGTCGCCAGTTTGTTGGGTTGTCAGCGATGATCCAAGGATGGCGGCAGGACCCTCATGTTCCAGAGCAGGGCGTCCTGGACCGTCCTCGTGGCGAACGACGGAGCCGAACACAGCGAGTTCAGCAACGCCATATCGGCTGCATAGCCTGCCGAGTTCCTCAGGATCGATTGAAAGATACTCTGAGGCCGCCACCGGAGACACTGAGGACATGGCGTCATGGTAGACGGGCGGACCAGTTGCTCTTGGACATCGCGCAGCGCTGAGTGACGGCCTGGATGCTGGAACTCGATTTGAGGTTCCACGAGAACGCCTGGGCCCGCGAGGGCGGCGTTCATTTCCGCCCACCTCGTCGTCAGAGCGCGAGCATACGGACGAGACCGACTGCTGAAACGGCGATCAATAGGCCCAGAGTCCCACGTCTCAACGACTCTGGTGTCGAGCGGCGGAAGACCTTCGAGCCGACGAAGATGCCCACAGCCAATAGAGGCAGGCCGACGGTCACGCGGTTCCAGAGTGATCCGGCGATCGAACCGTCGACCGCCAGAAGTCCAATCACTACCGCGTTTGAAGCAAAGAAGTAGACGATGAGGGTGGCCCTCATTTCGGCCACAGCGATGGTGGTGAAGCTGATCGCCAGCACCAGGACCAAACCGGACAGGGCGGTCGCTCCGTTCACCACTCCCGCCACGATCCCGACCGTGAACAACAGGACAGGCGTGGAAACCAGGCGTCCGCGATGGCTGACCAGCATCGCCAAGCTCAACACGAGCAGAACAGCGAACGTCACCGATCGTAGGACATCTCCGTCTGCACGGGTCAGTAACGCCACACCGATCGGATTCCCGACTACGGCGGACGCCAAGAGGACCCAGAAGTCTCGCCAGCGAACTTCTCTCCAGATTGATGGTGCCTGGAAGACGCTCGCCACAACCTCGAAGACGATCGCCAAGGGCACTGCGGCCACCGGCTCGATCAAGAAAGTCAGCCCGGCCACCAGTACCGCAGAGAAGCCGAATCCCGAATAGCCTCGTACGAAAGCCGCTAGCGCCAGGACCGCGCCCGCAAAACCAGCCTCGGCGGCGGTGAAATCAAGGCCCGACAACAGGTCGATCAAACCAACTCCAGTCCGATCGTTGCAGTAGGGCCAAGAGTCAGGAAAGTGATCCTCATCGAAGGTAGCCGTTCAACGCGGCCAGAGCCTTGGCGATGTCGGCCTCGGTGTTGTAAAAGTGCGGGGCAAGCCTGATCCTGCCCATCCGGGCTGCGACGTCAATGCCTTCGGTGTTCAGGTGCACCGAAACGTCCTCGACCGAGCCGGTCAAGGGACGCAAGAAGACGATGCTGGAAAGCCGTTCCGGATCGCCCCGGTCGCCCACGTCATAGAGGTTCCGGTCGACGCCATCAACCAGGAACGAAGCGAGTGCAAGATTGTGTTCACGAACCCTTGCAACCCCGGTATTGGCGACCAGGCCGACCGATTCGGCGAACGCCGCAAAGTTGAAGAAATTGGCCGTTCCGAAAATGTCGTGGCGACCGGTTGCAGAGGGAGTGATCGTGCCAAGGTCGAGGCCAGGGGTCACGAGATCATCGGCGGTAAGGGCGTTGAGCCAATAGAGTTTCGTTGGGCTCACTCGATCTGACGCGCGAGGTCCCAGCCAACAGAAGCCGGTGCCGTATGGACCGCAAAGCCATTTGAAACCGACGCCGGTCAGCACGTCGATGGGCAAGTCGCCAGGCGCGATCGGCAACCCTCCGACTCCCTGCGATCCGTTCACGACGAACAGCGCATCTGCGCTGAGACAGATCTCACCGATGCCAGCCAGATCACTCACCTGACCGGTGAAAGAGTGCACCCAGGTCAAACAGACGACCCGGGTCCTGGAGGTGATCGCCTCCCTCACTTCATCGGCGGTCAGAACTCCGCCCGCCGGCTTCACTTGGACGACTTTCGACCCAGCGGCCTCCAGCCGGAGCCACGGAAGAATGTCCGATGGGAAATCGTTGGCCGCTACAACGACCTCATCGCCTGGCCCGAGGCCGAGCCCGTTGGCGACCAGATGGAGACCATACGACGAACTGTTCGCCAATACGATCTCCACCTCAGGTGCGGAGATGAGGTCAGCCAACACCAACCGCAGGCGGCCAGGGATCTCGATGAAAGGCTCCGACCTCTTCAGATGGTGCGGCTGCTGCTTCCAGCGCACCATCTCGGCCACGGCCGACGCGGCACGTCCGGGCAGTGGCCCCTGGTGCGCCGCGTTGAGCCACACGCGGTCGGAAGGCAGGTCGAACTCTCCGGCGATCTCCAACACGACAGTCAGTCAAGCATTTTCGGTCGGCCTTCAATCCTCGCGCATTGTCGATCGAGGTGTTTCGAGAACGACGTACTAAGTGACAACGAGAGGCGCGGGCGTGCACTATCTCCTGCTCATCTACGACGAAGAGAGCGCTGGGCCCCAACCTGGTACCGCCGAGTACGGAGCCTTGTGGTCTGAGTACCAGCACTTCACGACCACCATTCGGGAGCGTGGTGAGTTTGTCGCGGGTGGGGCTTTGCGGCCCACGACGGCGGCTACCACGATTCAGGTTCACGAGGATGTAACGCTGGCCACCGACGGGCCTTTCGAGACCACCGACCGCCAACTCATCGGCTACTACCTGATCGATGTCACGGATCTCGACGAAGCGATCGCGACCGCGTCTAGGTTGCCGGGTGCCCGGCACGGTTGTGTAGAGGTGCGGCCGGTAATGGAGGTTCCCTGAATGGTCGACGACATCCGCTCAATCATCGAGGACACCTTCAGACGCGAAACCGGAGCGGTTCTGGCGACGCTGATCCGATACGTTCGTGATTTCGATTTGGCGGAGGACGCTCTTCAGGACGCCTACGTGGACGCCCTGCGAAGCTGGCCGGGGAACGGAATACCAGAAAAACCAGGTGCCTGGCTGACAACCGCAGCCCGCAGACGGGCGATCGACCGGCTCCGTCGCTCAGCCACTCTCGCTCGCAAGCAAGAAGAAATCCTGGCCGACCTGGTCGGCCGCGATCACCTTGGCACCAGCGAAGCTGAGGATCCGAGCGCAATCAGCGATGACCAACTCAAGCTGATATTCACCTGCTGCCACCCGGCGCTGTCGACCGAAACCCAGATCGCCTTGACCCTCCGCAGTATCG
>CALCCX010000505.1 GCA_937900165.1 uncultured Acidimicrobiia bacterium
TTCCGATCTTCCCTCCCCGCACGATTCGGGCCACTATCTCTGCGGCCAAGAACGAACTGATCGACTATGAGACGTTCGGCGGCCAGAACAACGGCTACTACAACGAGAATGTCGCCGACGTCTACAGGCTCTACCAACAACGCATGGTCGAGGCCTCGGCGATGGACTTCGACGACCTGCTGATGGTCACCGTCGAATTGTTTGGTGCCTTCCCGGACGTGCTGGAGCACTATCAGGAACGATTCCGGTACGTCCTGGTCGACGAATATCAAGATACCAATCGGGCCCAGTACCAACTCGTCAAGATGTTGGCCGCCCAACACCGCAACCTATGTGTGGTCGGCGACAGCGATCAGTGCCTGTCGGCCGCCATTCAGATCAGCACGCCGTCCGGTTCGGCACGTATTGCCGATCTGGTGGAAGGTGATCCGGTGTTGGGAATCGGGGGTGATGGCTCGGCGACAGTGGGAACTGTGGCGGCGATCAGGTCGTCCGCCTATTCGGGGCGCCTGTACAAGGTGCAGGCCGGGTCACGCACAATCGAGGGTACTCCGCATCACATATTGCCGGCTCGTCTCGACAATCTCCACGGATCACACGTTGTGTACCTGATGTATCGGTTCGACAAGGGCTTCCGCATCGGCCTGACGAGAACGTTCCGCCAGAACGACCGCGGGAAACGCGACATCGGTCTGCGGGTGCGTACCAACCAAGAACATGCCGACAAGGCGTGGATTGTCCAGGTGTGCGACTCGCGGGCTGAGGCTGCGTTCTGGGAGGCGAAGCTCTCGGCCGAGTACGGACTGCCGACGACCTGTTTCCACGATGTGGGCCGCGAGCTCACGATGGATCAGCCCTGGATCGACCGGCTCTACGACGAGATCGACACGGACTCAGCCGCCAAATGGCTCATGCACGACCTGGATCTGCATTCGGAGTACCCACACCACCGGCCCCAGAATGGGCACAGACGCCAGACGATCAACCTGACCATGTTCTCCGATCGCCGGAACGCGGACATCGGGTATCACCGAATCCAGTGGTCCTCGAACCGCGGCGATGTAGCCGAGTGCCTCAAGAGGGCCGGATTTCCTATTCGGCCTGGCAAGCTCGAGGGAACGTGGCGATTGGAGACCTCACGGAAGAGTTATCCGGAGGCAATTCGTTACGCGAAGGAAGCTGCTGAGGCCGGGGGTCTTCAGATCGCGAGGCGTGTGTCGGTCGACGGGACCGTGTATCACTACACGCCCCTGGCGCATCTCCGTCCTGGGATGACTGTGCTCGAGGTCGTGGATGGTTTGGCCATTGAATCGAGCGTCGATCGGGTTGACATCGACGACTGGTACGGCGATGTGTACGACATCGAAGTAACCCCTCACCACACGTATGTCGCGAACGGACTTGTCGTCCACAACAGCGTGTACAAATTTCGGGGCGCGGACATTCGCAACATCCTTCGCTTCGAGGAGGACTACGACGACGCCCGGATAGTCGTGCTCGACCAGAATTACCGGTCGACGGAAACGATCCTCGACGCTGCCAACGCGGTCATCTCGAACAACGCCCAGCGCAAACCGAAACATCTCTGGACTGATCTCGGTGTGGGGGTGCCGATCGTGCGTTTCGAGGCCGAGGACGAACACGACGAGGCCGGTTTCATCGCCGACACTCTCAACCAACTGGACGACCAGGGCGAGCCGGTGTCCCGCGCCGCGATATTTTACCGAACCAACGCCCAGAGCCGAGTCGTGGAAGAGGTGATGGTTCGATATGGGATTCCGTACAACGTCATCGGGAGCGTCAAGTTTTACGAGCGGCGCGAGATCAAGGATGTGCTCGCCTATCTGCGGGTCATTGCCAACCCCGACGATCCGATTTCGGTCAAGCGAGTGGTCAACGTTCCCAAACGGGGGATCGGAGACACCTCGCTCGGTCATGTCGATCGGTACGCCGAGAACCAGGGCATCACCTTCTTCGAGGCGCTGCGCGCTGCGGCCGACATCCCTGCTCTCAACGCCAGGGCGGTGAATGCGATCAATGACTTCGTGACCGTGATCGACACTCTCGGTGTTGTCGCGGCCCAGTCTGGTCCGACCGCGACGGTTCAGGCCGTGTACGACATGACCCAGTATCTCGCCAACTTCGAGATCGAAAAGACAATCGAATCGCTCGGCAGGGCCGAAAACTTGCGCGAGCTCCTGTCTGGGACCGAGGAGTTCGAAAACTCCTCCGAAGGTTCAATTGTGAACGGGGAGGAGTGGGACGAGATGGATGGTCGGCGTCGGCTCGAACTGTTCCTCGAATCCGTCAGCCTGGTGGCCGACATCGACGACATGGAGGACGATGCCCACGCGGTCACCCTGATGACCCTGCACAACGCCAAAGGCCTCGAGTTTCCGAATGTGTTCATCGTCGGCATGGAGGACGGGATCTTCCCCCACCTGCGGTCCTTGGGGGATCCGGATGAGTTGGAGGAGGAACGCCGTCTCTGTTACGTCGGGCTGACCAGGGCCAAACAGCGTCTGTTTCTGACCAATGCCTTTTCGCGAATGCTGTTCGGATCGACCAACTACAACCCTGCATCCAGGTTCTTGAAGGAGATTCCCCAGGCTTTGATGGAGGAAGCGGGCAAACGGACCCGCCGAGCCTCGAAGGAGACAGCCGGAGGGGCAGTCGCGACCGTGTCAGGAGATGAGATCCGGCCAGGAGACCGGGTGCATCACACCAAACACGGCAAGGGCACCGTGCAAGAAGTGAACGGGCTGGGTGATAGGGCAGAAGCCCATGTCGATTTCGACGACGGAGATGCCAGGCGCCTACTGCTTGCCTGGGCCCCGATGGAAAAAATCTAACCCCGTTCGACCCCAAGAAGTCGGGATCATGCGAACCCTGGGTAGTACTCAGGGTTCCCACGGTCGCTATAGCGACCCTGGGAACCCACGGTTCGAACAGGCAGGGTGGATGATGGTCACTTCTATGATCGCGGGCATGCAGATGGTGGCCAAGACTTGAGGGCAGCGATAACGACCGGGCCTGGTCAGGTGGAGGTGGCCGAGACCGACCCTACGGACCGTAGGCCGGGCGAGGCGATTGTCAGAGTGCAGTTGTCCATGCTCACCTCAACCGATGCGGCCTGGTTCGACGCGCCGCCGGCTGACCGGCTTCCGATGGTTCAGGGCGGCGCCGCGGCGGGGACATTGGAGACGGGAATCGGGGCGTTGGCCGATTCCAACGTGGTGGTTTGGCCGTGGATCAACTGCCGCCGTTGTCCGTCCTGTCTAGCGACCTCCAATGAGGTCTGCGAGTCTCGGACCCGGCTCGGAATCGATCGGCCTGGCACCCTATCCGAGCGGACGATCGTACCGCGAGGCAACGTCGTAGCCGTTCCTCCCTCCGTCGGACCCGCGGAGGCGCTCGCCGCGGTGGGCTATGCCGATGCTTGGCGGCTGGTGACGGACGCGGGGAATCTCGGGCGGCGGTCACGAGTGCTCGTTGCTGGTACGGGTCAACTAGCGGATCAGGTTTCAGCCTTTGCCAAGCTCAAGTACGCCAACGTGGTGAGGGTCGAAAACCTGGCCGGTTTGACCTTCACTCACATAATCGCGATTGATACGCCTATCGAAGGACTTTTGCCGCTCTTGAAACCCTCCGGCTCCCTTGTCGCGAGGGCGCTCGACTCGTCGACGGCTCAGGTGGATTTGCGTCAGCTATCCGCTGCCCATTTGACGATCAAGGGGAGATCGGAAGAGCGTCGTGTAGGGAAAGAGTGTAGATCTCGGTGGTCGCCGGATCATTAAAAAAAAAAAAAACTAATATACATCGGATGCCGTCTGCTGCTGGAAAAAAAAAAAAGAAATC
>CALCCX010000506.1 GCA_937900165.1 uncultured Acidimicrobiia bacterium
TCGATATCGTTGCTTTTAGTATTGGTAAGTATGATTTTATTTGTTTTTTTTTTTTTTTTCAAGCAGAAGACGGCATACGAGATATATCAGTGTGACTGGAGTTCAGACGTGTGCTCTTCCGATCTGGACGCTCCTTTTCCGGATGCCCAGCCAGGTCGTCGACTTTGATGACCAGCGAGCCGGTCATTTGCTGCCGCTAAATGGGAACTTCGGGTGGGCGAGGACGCGCCTGATGCAACTCACTCCGCGCATCTTGCACGCCATACATCACGTCCGCCAAAAGGGTTTCGACACGTTGCAGTCTCTTCTCGATCTCGTCCTCGGTCTCGAGTCGCATTCTACGAGCTTCACCCTCGGCCCGTCTCACCAGAATATTGGCCTCTTCGACCGCCTCGGTAACGATGTTGGAGTCGGATACCAGCACATCGGCCTCAGAACGCGCCTTGCCCACCAACTCTCTGGCTTTCTCGTTGGTCCGGGCAATAAACGCCTCACGCTCTCGCACCATCCAGCGTGCGGCGCGCAACTCGTCTGGAAGACTGGCCCTGAGTCGCTCTAGATGGTCGAGAAACTGATCTCGGTCGACGAGAGCATTGGATCCAAGGGGCATGGTCTTCGCCTCGTGGAGATTGACGATCAGGTCATCGACGATCTCGAGGATGTCGATCGGTTCCGGTCGACCGGTGGCGTCAACCACCAATTCGGTCACGTTGTCCACATGTGTTTCCTGGGTCATGACAACCGCTCCTTAAGTGCCTTCTCAACCACGTCGGGGACCAAACCGCTCATCGGTCCGCCGAGTCTTGCAACTTCTTTCACCAGCGACGAGGAGACAAAAGCGAATTCAGGGCGTGTCGGTATGAAATACGTCTCCATCCCTGTCAGATGTCGGTTCATCTGGGCCATTTGTGTCTCATATTGGTAGTCGTCGACTGTTCGCAGACCTTTCACGACTACGTCGGCACCGACATCACGCACATGATCAACGAGCAGACCACTAAACGACGTTGTTTCGACAGCGTCGCCGTACATTTCCTGCAGCAGTTCGATGCGTTCAGTCGCACTGAACATCGCTCTTTTCGCGGGGTTGTCGATCACGGAAATCACAACCCGATCGAAGCTCGTGATGGCCCGTCCGATGATGTCAGCGTGACCATTCGTCGGTGGATCAAAGCTTCCCGGACATAGGGCTGTCGTCATCAGTCGCGTTCTACCTTCTCGTACCGGAGAATTCTGGTATCGCCGTACCGTTTTTCGGCGGCAACCCGCCATGTTTCGGGGATTTCTGGGATCCGGTCGGTGTGTCTTCGAGACACCACAACCTCAGCATCTGCAGTCAACAGGGAGTCCAATTTCAATAGATCCACCTGCATCTGGCTGGTTCCCTGAGTCCATGGCGGATCCATGAACACAAGATGAAACAATCTATCCGACTTGGCCAGATAGGCCTCAACAGAGGACGCGACGACCCGGCCACCGAGACCGATGGTCTCAACATTCTCACGTAGCGCTGCCAACGCCTTCCTTCCGTTTTCGACGAACACCACCGATCTGGCCCCCCGAGATAGGGCTTCGATGCCAAAC
>CALCCX010000507.1 GCA_937900165.1 uncultured Acidimicrobiia bacterium
CGAACTTCTTGGCTGATCTCTGGGACCCATCCCAATTTCGTCGCCACGATCTTGCGGTTGGCCGCCGAGGAAAAGCTCAGGGTGGTGAATGATCAGCGTGGTTCTCCGACGATCGTGGACGACCTGGCTCAAGCAACTTTGCAGGCCCTAGATGTTGGAGCGACAGGCCTGCTGCACCTGGTCAATGGCGGCGTTGCAACGTGGTTTGAGTTGGCCAAGGCAGCGATCGAACTCGCCGACCTCGACCCTGATCGCCTCGAGCCGTGCACGACTGCCGAAAATCCGACCGTGGCTCGGCGTCCTGCCTACTCGGTCCTCGGATCCGAGTGCTCAGTTGACCTCGGTTTGGCGGCTCTGCCAGATTGGCGAGCTTCGCTGCCCGGAGTCGTTGAGGGCTTGTATCGAAACGGTGTGGTCGAGCCGAAGTGATCTCATAGTGATCCACGTGTTCATCGGAACCAAGGCGCAGTACATCAAGACCGCGCCGCTGCTCAGGCTCATGGATGAGCGAGCGGTGCCGTATCGGCTGATCGACTCTGGTCAACACGCATTGCTCGCCAAGGAATTGCGCGCCGAACTCGGGGTGCGTGAGCCAGACCACCTGATGGGCGGCGATCGTGATGTCACGTCGATCCCTCAGGCACTTCGCTGGGCCTTCGGTTTGGCCACCAAGCTGGTGCGTGGCGGTCGCATTCGCCGCGAGGTATTCGGAGGCGAGGGAGGTGTGTGCGTTGTGCATGGAGACACTCCATCGACATTGCTGTCTGCGTTGATGGCCCGTCGAGCCGGGCTCGAGGTTGCTCACTTGGAGGCCGGGCTGCGGTCGTGGCGTGCGCTTCATCCTTTTCCTGAAGAGCTGATCCGCATCGTCGTGATGAGGTTGGCCGGCACGCTGTTTACACCTAGTGCGGCTTCGGTCGCCAACCTTGGGCGCATGCGAATCAAGGGCAAGGTGGTGCCTCTCGACGCCAACACCTCTGTCGAGGCCGTCCGTCACGTCCGGGTAAAGCCGGGTCGCGGCGGTCCGGCGATCGTGACGATGCACAGGGTCGAGAACCTCCACAGGGCTTCGAGGGTCGACGGGTTCGTTGAGCTCGTTCTGCGGCTTGCCGCCCGGATGCCGGTGCGGTTTGTGATGCACGAGCCGACCAAAACCGCTCTGGCCAAGGGCGCGCATATCGACGGGCTCGAAGAGGCGGGCGTCGCACTCGTCTCGCTGGCCCCGCACGGTGAGTTCGTGGCGATGTTGGCCGCCGCCCCTCTGGTGATCACAGATGGGGGATCAATTCAAGAAGAGTGCGCCCTGCTGGGAGTCCCGACCTTGCTGTGGCGCGACCGCTCCGAACGTCCAGACGGCATCGGCGCCAACGTAGTCGTTGCCCGTTACGACGAGGAAACAGCAGATCGTTTCATCGCCGACCACTCCTCGCTTCGTCGCGATCCAGACCTGCCCGCCGTCAGCCCCTCGGAGCAGATTCTCGCCGAGTTGCTCTCCGTCGAGTGAGCCAAGTCGACATGGACAGGACGGACTCGAGGCTCGGCGCGACGATCAGGGGCCCACATCATGAGGCGGCATCATGCGACGTCCGCTCCGATATGAATCGGGATCGTGGTCTCCTCACCGCTGTGGTCGAAGACGGCCACGATCTGGAGGTCTGCACCTAGGCCCTCAACGTAGTTGCGCAACGTAGACAGCTTGATGTCATCGCTGCGCTCGAGTTGGGAGACTGCCGACTGGCTGATGCCCAGGGCCGCCGCGACATCGGTCTGGGAGCGTTCGAGGGCACGACGCAGCTCATAGAGACCGATCTCGGTCAGGGTTTCATCCCGAAGGGCACTGAGTCGCTCAGTAGCGCCAGGGCGGGTAGAGACCTTGTTGTGAAGGTCGTTGTAGTTCTTGGTGGCGGGCATTGTGGTGGTTCCTTTCATGGCTAGGACTCGTCGATGAGGAGTCCTTCTTCTTTCAGCTCGTCGAGGTAGGTGTCGTAAAGATCATCGGCTTCAGGAATGGCCCATTGATACCATTGCTTCCACTGGCCGGACTTGTCCCCACCCAATAGCAAGATGGCGTGGCGCCTCGGGTCAAAGGCGAAAAGCACTCGGAGTGCTCCGTCTCTCGAGGTCCGAAGCTCCTTCATGTTGGTGTGTCGAGAGGTTGTGATTTCTCCAACGACTGGTCGCTTCAAGCTGGGTCCGACCTCGGACAAAAGGGTCACCCTGTCGTCCAGGGCCTCTTGTTGACTGTCGGTCAACATGTGCCACCATGCCTCGAATTCGTCGGTGTACTCGACATCCCACATTCTCTTCAGTATAAGTTCCAACTGATAGAAGTTCAACCTTATGTTCCGTGAAGTTACCCGACTCCCGACGAACGGCGCCGCCCGAACTCGGGGCCGTGGGGGTCGCTATAGCGACTCAGGGAACTACCCAGGGTACGGAAATCCGACTCGCTCCTCGGTCAGTGATTGTCGGTTGGGAATGGGTCCGGTGGGGTGAATCTTGGGGCGGTCGCTTCGGCCAATCCGGTCGCGATGGCATCGCGGACCAGGGTGATCAGCCGGTAGCCACCGATGAGTACGGCGGTCTCGCTCAGACCGCCGTCGAAGAGGATGGCGGCGAGGGTCACTTCGAATACGCCAATGCCCTGGGGGGCGAAAATGGCCAGAAAGCCAACGCCCCAGGCGAAGAGGAAACCGCCGATCAGCGTTGCGATTCCGATGCCGTCCGCGAGGGGAAAGGCCCTGAGATACGTCGTGAAAGTCAGTGCAGACCAGGTCCAGAAGGCGACGCTGATGCCGACGGCACCGAGATAGGAGCGCCACGAGATCTTGGCCATCTGAGCGCCCCGTTTGGCGGCGACGAAGGCGATGGCGCGTCCGGCAACGGCAGGCGAGGCAGCGGCAGCCAGTACGATCGCCGCTCCGACCATCCACAGCGCCCCGCCGGGGAAGGCCCCTACCAAGCCGAGCAATATCGCTCCGCCTGCCACAGTGGTAGCCACCGAGAGAACAATCTCGGTGGCGGCGGTCACCGTTAGCGGCCCAGCTCCAACCCCCAGGCGGGAAAGCAGCGTTGCCCGGCCAAGCGCGAACCAGATGCTGCCAGGCACGTATCGAGCCAATACCGCCCTGGCGGTCGAGTGGACCGCGGTGCTCAGAGCCACAGGTTCGCCTTGGGCGATCAGGAGGTGACGCCAGAGGGCGCCGCTGAGGCCGAGCATCCCGAACGACATCACCAAGGATGCCGCCAGCCAAGCCAGACGTGTTCCATCCAGTAGCCGGGAGAGTTCGCCCCACCTGGCGAAAATCGTCCATGAGATCAACGCCGCGGCCACGGCCAGATATATGATTCTGAGTCCGTTGAGTGCCTTGCGCCGGTTCATCTCGGGTCACCGAGCAGGTCGTCCAGAATTCGGTCGTTGGCCCGTTCCCGCCCACGCAATCGGTCTCGGCCCTCCTCGACAAGCTCGGCCCTGCCGAGCACTTCGGACACCGCTCCAGGCAACCTGTCGAAATCGGCGGAAGCACTCCCAATCAGTGCAAATCCGGATCCCGTTTCAGCGGCCAGGGCATCTACCTTCGGGTCGTAGCCAAGCAGGACTGCCGGTCTGGCCCCCAAGAGCGCGCCGATGGCCGCGTGGTATCGCATTGCGATTACCACTCGTCCACTGGCGATTTCATCGAACACCGAGCCCAGTGTGGGAGAGGCGTGGCTAGACGGACTTCGCATCCGTTCGGCCACCCGCCGATGCACGACGTCGTCACGGTCGGTCTGGAGGGGAACGAAATGCACCGAAAGTCCGGTCGCTGCGATCGCCGCATCCAGCGCTTTGGCCGCGGCCGCGATCCAACCATCGTCGAGTTCGGACCGTCGGCCGGCCACCGGCGACCACCCCCCTCTGACGGGAGGTCGTAGTGAGACAACCAGGCGGTCTTGGATTCGCACATCTGGTACCGGCAGACACAGCGCCAGATCGGCCCCCAATACCACGTCGTTGATGCCGAGACTGCGGGCCAGGTCGGCCGATGCTTCGTCTCGGACCCCGACGGCTCGCGCTTTGTTGAGCACCCGTCTCGCCATGAGTTTGGCCGGCCGTGTCGTGAGCGGGCCGATGCCTAGACCGATTCCGGAGAACGGCGTCCGCAAGGCCGAGGCGATGCGGGGGCGAGCCAGGTGGTAGGGGAGATTGAGCTGTGATGTGACGTCCTGAACCAGCCCACCGCCCCCGAAAATCAAGGCGGAGGCGCTGCGAATGGCCCCAGTAACCGCAGGCCATCTGGTGTGGCCGATGGATTTCACACCGAGGCTGGCGGCGGTCATGGATGGGTCGGTGGAGATGAGCAGCGGCTCGACCCCTCTGGCTTTGAGTTTTTGGACCACGGCCAGGCTCAGCAGCTCGTCGCCCAGATTGGTCGATCCTGACCAGCCGGATACGACTGCCACCAGACGATCGGCAGAATCAGAGGTAACGCCCACTGCTACTGGTCGGTGATGTTGTGAGCAGGTAGCACCACATCGCGAGAACGGTTGAGGTGAACCAGTAGGTCGGCGATCAACGCGACGAGACCCAACAGTGCTCCGGCGGCCAACATCAGAAGTGTGTTCGTAGCCACTCTGAAGTCTTTGCTGATCAGGTCGAAGACGAGTTTTCCCCCTCCGCCGATCAGGAGCAGAGTGGCGACCGGCATGAAGATGCGCAACGGGTTGTAGAGCAACACCATCCGGACGACCTGGCGCAGGTATCGCCTGGTATCGCGCCGCCAGTGGAATTTCGAAGAGCCGGCTCGTTCCCCGTATTCGATAGGCACGTAGCGCACCGAG
>CALCCX010000508.1 GCA_937900165.1 uncultured Acidimicrobiia bacterium
TGATCGCCTCGGGGGCGTTGATCTGACCGGACGCGAGTCGATCGATCTTGTGAAGCATCGCCAGGGCCTCGTCGGTCAGGATGTAAGTGAATCGATCGCCGGATGTATCAGAGAAGGGCAGTTGCCGTCGACCCTGCTGGCGCGCCAGCTTCAATGCGACCCACCATTGTTCGACTGTCAGATCTTGCGGAGGGTTGCGGCGGCGCAGCTCATCCCAATGGAAATAGCGCCCATCTGCGGCTGGATCGGACAGGAAGCTGAACAAATCGAGCGATTGCCTCGTGCTGAAGGTTGCCATCAGCTCTGACGTGTTTGGCGGGGTTGTTGGGAGCTTCATTACATACACAATCTCGCGAACTACAGGTACTCTAGTAGTCTAACTACTAATTTGACATGGATTAGTAGTAATCATCAAATGGGCTTGCACCTCACGTTACGTGAGGTCGTAGGGTTGGTCGCATGACGTACACGGTTGGTGAAGTCGCCAGATTGGCAGGAGTGACCATTCGGGCTCTGCACCACTACGACGAGATCGGGCTGGTGATGGCCGAACGCACGGCAGGTGGACATCGCGTTTATGACACTGCGACCCTCGAGCGGATCCAACAGGTCATGTTCTTCAAGGAACTCGAGTTCCCGCTCGAAACGATCAAGGAAATCATGGCTGATCCGGACTTTGATCGCCGGGCCGCCCTCACTCAACAGCGTGCCATGTTGTTCGGCAAGATCGAGCGTCTCCGCTCGGTGCTGGACGCGGTCGACCTGGCCATGATCGCCCAAGACGAAGGAATCACCATGAGCGCAAACGAAATGTTCGATCACTCGCACTACGAAGACGAGGCGAAGGACAAGTGGGGCGGCACTGACCGGTACCACCAGTCTCAACAACGGACCGAGGGCTTCGATCAGGAGGACTGGTCGGAAACTCTTGAGGAAGCCTCCAGAATCGCCGGACAGTTCGCCGACCTGAAACGAGCCGGATCGAAACCGGATAGCCCCGAGGCCGTGACACTCGCCGAGGATCACCGGCTGCACATCAACCGTTTCTACGACTGCTCCCCTGCAATGCACGTGGGCCTCGCCGAAATGTACGTGGCGGACGCCAGATTCGCTGAGTACTGGGACAAGTTCGAGCCCGGTCTCAGCGAATATGTCATAGCCGCAATCCACGCCAACACGTGAGCCGACCGGCCAATCGAGCGTCGCGCGCCCATTGATCGCCTTCGACTACGGACCGCCTGACCAGGCCGGCGAACCCTTAGCCTAGATCCACCGCACGGATTGGCTCCCCGCCCGCCTCGCCAGTCACGGAAAGGATTTCTCAGGCCTGGCCTGTCTCACAGATGGTGAAAGCCGACACAACCCTGAATTTCAGTATCGGAGCGGCCCACGGCAACCCTTCAAGCAACGCGTAGCGTTGCCTTGCATGCCGACTCGCTTCCCTAAGTCGGTGGATCCAGGCTTAGAGGAAAACCAACGACGGATGGAGCCCCTTGGGGGGAGGCTCCATCCGTCGTTTTGCTTGGGGACTTGTCAGTCAGAGCTGTCTGAGCTGTCAACACTGTCAGGGCTGTCAACACTGTCAGGGCTGTCAACACTGTCAGGGCTGTCAACACTGTCAGGGCTGTCCACACTGTCAGGGCTGTGGGGACTGTCGTCAGTGTCGTTGCTGTCAGGACTGTCCACACTGTCAGGGCTGTGGGGACTGTCGTGGGTGTCATCCGTATCTGGCTCTGGGAAGCTGTTCGGATCCAGCGGATCGGTACCGGCTTCGATCTCATCACCATCGCTGAATCCATCACCATCGGTGTCGGCGTTCAGCGGGTCGGTGCCGAATTCGTTGACTTCGGCACCATCTGAGACGCCGTCGTCATCGGTGTCATGGTCGACAGGGTCGGTCCCAAGCGTGACCTCTTCGGAATCGGACAGGCCGTCACCATCGGTATCCGCGTTCAACGGATCGGTTCCGAGGCCAACCTCTTCACCGTCGGACAGGCCATCACCATCGGTATCCGCGTTCAACGGATCGCTGTGGATATCCTTGACCTCCACACCGTCAGAAAGTCCATCACCGTCGGTGTCTGCATTGGTTGGGTCCGTGCCGAGCTCTGCTTCTTCGATGTCAGTCAGGCCGTCACCGTCGGTGTCGACGCTGTCTTGGGAATCGTCGGTGTCGTCCGAATCATCGTCGTCAAACGGCGAAGAATAGGAATCGTCGGCGTCTGGAACCGTCGTCGACGTAACCGACGGCACGGTCGTGACCGTAGTCGGCACTTCGGTAATGGTGGTGGTGACCTGGGTGATTGGCACCGGATCGTCGAGCTTGACGTCATCTGCTGGGCCAGATTGGGCGGTAGCGACGCCAGCGGTCAAGATGACCACCGCCGACATGGTCCCACCGACCATCTTCCATCTACTTGGTTGAGACATTGATTTTCCTTCCATAGCGGACAAGGGGATGGCGGCGAAACGGCGTTTGCCGCCGGCCGACGTCGCAGTTCCTCGACATCGGTTCCGCCGAACCGCCTCCGAGCAAACGCAAACCGTCTCCCGTTTCACAGGTAACCGTCCAAAACCCGCGCCGCGTTACACGGAATCAGAGAATTTTCACCGAATCAGGCGGACAGCGTGTCGGCGGAGTCGATCCATCGTTCCGCCAAAGCGACCCTGCGCTCGGTATCGGCCGGCCATTTGGCGAGCTGTACCCTGAATGGACCGGTGGCCAGGCCGAAGATGACCCCAGCAACCCCAAGGCGCAACCCAATCGGATCGACCAAACGGTCGAACTCGGCGATCAGCTCGGCCCCATACCGATCAAAATCTCGCCGAGCAACCGAGGAGAGGCTCAAAGTCCCAAGATGGCCAAGCAATGATGCGAAATCGTCGGACCTGTCACCCGACCCAGCCGTATCAACGTCGACCAATCCGACAACGTCTGACCCACTCGTCAGAATCTGGGAAGAATGAAAGTCGCCGTGGACCGGATCGGACCCGACCATTTGATCCTGCTCGAGTCGTTCAACGATCCGGTTCAACCGTTCGCTGAGCGACGGAGTTACCGCCGAAAGCAACCGGGCGTGGCTGGCCACTCGCTGCCGCGGCCCAGAAACCGGAGACGTATCCGCGTCCGTGGGAGGAAATCCATCGAGAAGGCCAACCAGCGCGGCCGGAGACGGCAGGCGGCTCGAGCGGGATTCAAGGGCCTTGCGTAAAGTCCGGCCGGGCAGCGCTTGGAGAGCGACAATGCCCTGGTCGCGAGACCAGCCGAGACTGTGCGGCACCGGGACGTGTTCAGACAAGGCAGTGTGGGTTTGCTGCAGGGCGGCCGCCCGCCCAGGGCGCACAACTTTGATGAAAATCTGGGCATCTGGCGTGCTGACTTCGAGCACCGCACGACGTCCTGCCCGGTACGCCCTGGTCCGCACCTGCGCCCGGTCCGTCTGCGCACCGAGCTGGCTCAGCAGCGTCGCCGCTCCCTCCGGATCGTTTACCTTGGCCAAACCCGGCAGAAACGGGTCGTTCGGGAACCGCCAAACAGCTATCTCGACCCCATCGGCTGCGAACACGGGCACCCCGTCTGGAACGTCGATCCCCGATGTGGCGACCATGACTTCTCTGGTGGGCTTTCCGCTCTGCCAGACTACATCGACCCGATACTGCACGGTGACCGAGCGGCCCGGCACATAACGAACCTGCCCGATCCGGTGAGAACGGACCCGGCCCCCGGCCTCGCCCAGGATCGTGGAAAGGAGTTCGCCTGCCTCGCCCCCCATCAAGGTCCGCAGGGCCGGAACTTTCGGATCATCGAGTTCTTTGTCGGGAATCACGTCACCATCCTGGCAGGAAGCGACGACCCTAACGCGAACCTGGCTGACCGTAAACTCTGCCGAAGGCCAAACGCGGAGGGCGATCTCGTGATTGGCGATGGCCTCGCCTCCTCAATCCCAGCTGACCAGAACTTCGTTTGGCTTGCGGAACACACTGCCTGACCAGGTCACCTGACCGGCCAGCGCCAGGTTGGGGTACGCATCAAATGCAGCCATGAGCGCGGCCCGAGTCTCCACCCTGGCCAGGTGCATCCCGATGCAGGTGTGCGGACCCTTGGCGAAGGCCAGATGGGCCCTGGCGTTGGGACGGTATGGATCGAACCGTTCGGGCTCTGAGTAGAACGCCGGGTCACGGTTGGCTCCTGCCACCGATGCCATGACAAAGTCGCCCTCCGAGATCCGAACCCCTCCAATCTCTGTGTCGGCGGTTGCGAATCGGTCGATCTGAACCACCGGAGGTTCCAGTCGCAGCGACTCATCGATCGCCCTCACCAGGATGTCTGGTTGCGCGGCGATCGACTCCGGGTCCTGATAGGTGAGAATGTGGGCGAACGCACTGGCAGTCATCGTCTCGCTGGTTTCGATCCCACCGAACATCACCACCGCAGCATTGGAAACCACCGCCTCGATTTCTAGCTCGTCGGCGGCGGCGGTCAGAAGGGCCGACCGTCCACCCGCCACCGAACGCACCGCCGAGCCGATGTGATCCATGGCCTCCGGTCTGGAATCCTCTTCGACGCTCCCATCCGAGGCCCTTGTCATCGCGACCACGATGTCGTCATACCAACCCAGCAACTGATCGACGTCGACATCGAGGCCCAGCGCGTCTCTCACCACCTGAACGGCCAAGGGAGCTGCGAGATCTCTTCGCACCTCGGCCTCACCACGAGGTTTCAGTCGTTCGGTCAACTCGCCAGCCGTCCGCTCAACCGTTTCGGCCAGTCGATTCCGGACGGCAGACATCCCGAATTCCGGCTCGAACGGCCCTCGATGCCTGGCATGTTCTCCGCCATCCGCACCCAGCATGTTGCTGCCCATGACCTGCATGACAGCGAAGCGAGGATCCACGACCGTGAAACCGATCGAGTCCTCCAGAACTCTGACCACCAGGTCGCGCCTGGTCACCAACCACCCATTGAGACCGGGTACCCAAGTCACCGGCTCGTCTTGTCGGAGGCCGGCGAGGATCTCATGCAGGTTGGCATCGAGGTCAGCCCTCGTCACCGCTTCACCCAGCGGGAAAGGTGGATTCGAATTCATGTGCGAAGACGTTACCGGGCGGAGCCGCACCCGCGCTCGGGCCGTTCGTCCTATTGTTGTGCGACCAAAGCCGGAAATCTTGCATACTCAATCAGCGGGCTGGGATTTCGAGAATGGACCAAACTCGTCCATCCGAAACCTCGAAAGGCATGAAGGCGCCCACCAGTGCCTCGGTCTCATCAGGTTCGCCAAGGATCACGATATAGGCAGGCCCCGAATCTGGGGCAGCACTCAAGGCCTCAAACGTGGCCCCAACATCTGGGATGATCCGGCGGCTGACACAATTTGACGCGAACCCGATTTGGGGGGCGCCAAACTCGGCGGCAACCGTGCACGGCCTCCCATCAGCGAGGACGGCGAGTCGGGTTCCCAGGACTTCCATCTCCGCGCGCCTGCCCGCCTCATCGGATGCCAACGGAAAGAACACAGTCGCTTGGGCCAAGGCGAATGCGACGACGACCGGAACCATCCAGCGCCGCAGTCCGGCCGAGTCTGCCACAGCCGCTCCGATAGCCCCGACGCTCAACAGCGCCCAAGCAGGCAAGAGGAAACGGGTCGACATGTTCTGTGTGAAAAAAACATAGTGGATCGACATGGCCACACCGACGGTCATGGCGAGCGGGACAACTGGCGAAACCGGGCCCCCGCCGCGACGGATGACCGCCACAGCAACCGCGGCAAGGATGATCATCCATGGCAGGACCGCGATCCACGAGATTCCGTTCTGGTCACGCCCAGTCAGCGGACCATCCAACACTCCAACGTAGGCAGCCACCCGAAACCCGAGCTGGGTGTTGACTTGCCGCCCCGCGTCGGTGAGCAGCGCATCAAACGAACCAAAACGGCTCAGCGCGTCAACCAACCAAATCGCGACACCGGCAAGCGCCCCGCCGCCAAGAGCTGCAATCCGACCCACCTTGCGCAACGCCGGAGTGAGCGTCATGACCGCGCCGACCGCACCGACCAGATATGCGGCGTCGACGGGCCGCAAGGACGCAGCGAGACCACCGAGCGCGGCGATCGAAACCAGATCCCACCTATTGTTCGCCAACGGGAAAGCAATGATCGCGACGAGGGCCAACCCGATCATCGCTATCCAGAGATTCGGCGACAACGCAGTGAAATAGAAGGCCGGAACCGCCGAAAGGAAAAACAGCGACAGGCCAAGGTGCACTCCAGGCCCAATCGGGTCGAGACGGCGAGCGACCCCCAACGACACAGCGCTCAAGACAGCCAGGAGAAACCCACGGAGCACCACCACCGAATCGGTGACCAACCCGACGGGCCAGGTCAAGAGCGCCACCATCCTGGCCCTTTGCGCAGCCAGAGGTACCGGAATGTGGCCGACGGCCACTTGGCTGAAATAGACCGACTCGTCCCATTCCAGGTAGCGGGCCCAGAACGAACCGGCCAGTTGGAGAATCCAAACGATGGCGATCGCGACGACCACCAGGCTCGACCCGCGGCGCCAAAATGGCACGCTCGCCGACTCGCTTCCGCCTTGCTCAGCGACCACCGACCTACCGCTCTGCTTCACCAGAGCGAGTATGGCAGACGCCCAACCTCACCCCCGGGACGCGCCGCACCCCGGCGTTTTCCGCCGAGGCACGAACGAATCTGATCGGTTCCTATTGGCTTTCGTCTGCGGTTTCGGTTTCGGCCTGCTCTTCGTCCGAATTGCTCGCCCCGAGTGAAGCCAACCACTCTGCGGGGTTCGAAGGCAGTAGATCCTCTTCGGCGTCGGTGAGTCCATCACCAAAAATGCCGAGAGCGGACACCGCCGCCGCGTCGGGCAATGACGGCTGGACGGCCTGGTATTGAGGCGCCCCGGTCCCGGCTGGGATCAGCTTCCCGATGATGACGTTCTCTTTGAGACCCCGGAGATAGTCGGATCTCCCGCCGATCGAAGCCTCGGTCAAAACCCTCGTCGTCTCCTGGAAGGAGGCGGCCGACAACCAAGAATCCGTCGCCAAGGAGGCCTTGGTGATTCCCATCAACTCCGGCCGACCCTCAGCAGGCGTCTTTCCGTCTTGTACCAGGAGGCGGTTGACCTCACGGAAATCGCTCTGATCGACCAATTGTGCCGGCAGGTAGTCAGACTCGTTCGGTCGTACCACCCTGACCTTGCGAAGCATCTGGCGCACGATCAACTCGATGTGCTTGTCATGGATGTCGACGCCCTGGCTCCGATAGACCTCTTGGACCTGATCGACCAGGTACTGCTGGCAGGCCCGGACACCCTGGATCTCCAGGACTTCCTTCGGATCGAGCGGACCCTCCGTCAGGGCGGTACCAGGCGCAATCTCGGTACCTGGGCTGACCGCCAAGCGGGCCCGCCTGCTGACGTCGTATTCGATGTCGCCCTCAGAGGACTCGACCACGAGCAGTCTGCCGCCATCGTCGGTTTCGTCGAGCCGGACCTTGCCACCCACCGCAGCTAGGATTGCCTTGCCTTTTGGCGTCCTCGCCTCGAACAACTCAACCACCCGAGGCAAGCCGTGGGTGATGTCCTCGCCGGCCACACCGCCGGTGTGGAAGGTCCGCATCGTCAGCTGGGTACCAGGTTCACCGATCGACTGGGCCGCCATGATTCCAACGGCTTCACCGGGCTCGACGATTCGGCCCGTCGCCAGGCTGATGCCATAGGAGGCCTGGCTGATCCCGTGGCGAATCTCGTCGGTCAGCGGCGAGCGCACTCGGATCTCGGTGACTTCGCGCGTGTTGTCGAGCGTGAACATCGCCTCGCGGTCGATGACCTCACCCTTGCGCAGTTTACGGCCGCTCTTGGTCGAGACGAGAGTCCGATTGATCTTCACATCTTCAGCCAACGTTCGGGTGAACACCCGATTACGCAGATTTCGGATGGTCTCTCCGTTCTCGTCCCGTATGGAGATGAGAATTCCCCGGTCTTCAGAATCCTCCTCATGGATGATGACCTCTTGGGCCACGTCCACGAGACGCCTCGTCAGGTACCCCGAGTCTGCAGTCCGCAGGGCAGTGTCGGCCAGACCCTTGCGGGCGCCGTGAGTCGAGATGAAGTATTCCAACACCGAAAGACCCTCGCGGAAGTTCGAGATGATCGGGCGAGGAATGATGTCGCCCTTCGGGTTGGCCACCAGCCCGCGCATGCCGGCGATCTGACGGAGCTGCATCATGTTGCCTCTTGCCCCAGAGCGGATCATCATGTCGATCGGATTGAACGTATCCGATTCCAAGGTCTTCTTCATGGCCTCGGTCACATTCTCGGTGGCTTCTGTCCAGATCTCGATCAGTTCTTGGCGGCGCTCATCGTCGGTGATGATGCCCTTCTGATACTGCTTTTCGACCTTGTCAGCCCTCGCCTCGAACGTCTTGAGGATCTTCGCCTTGTCAGGCGGGGTTTTTACGTCATCCAGCCCGATACTGAGGCCGGCCTTTGTCGCGTAGTGAAAACCGAGGTCCTTGATCGCATCGAGTGTCTGTTGCACGATGTGCTTGTCGTAGTTCTCGATGACCTCTTCGATGATGCGTCGGATGTCGCTCTTCAAAACCTCACTGGCGATCACCGGGAAGTCCTCAGGAAAGGCTTGGCTTAGCAAAGCCCGGCCGAGGGTCGTTTCGGCCGCGACCGACCCGTCCACCGGCTCCTCGGCTATCAGGCTTCCCAGGGAATCCTTCAGTTTGGCGTGTACCTTCGGATCTCCGGCAATCTCTTGCAAACGGATCCTCACCGGAGAATGCAACGCGAGTTCGCCTAGGTCATAGGCCATCATCGCTTCATCGATATCCGCGAATATTCGACCGGCACCCTTGCCATCCTCGACCCGCTCTGACAGGTAATAGATGCCAATGACCATGTCCTGGGACGGCGTGACCACGGGATGACCGGACGCCGGTGACAGGACATTGTTGCTGGACAGCATCAGGACTCTGGCCTCGGCTTGCGCCTCTGCGGACAGCGGCAGATGAACAGCCATCTGATCGCCGTCGAAGTCCGCGTTGAAAGCTTCGCAAACCAGCGGGTGGATCTGGATCGCCTTGCCCTCGACCAGAATGGGTTCGAACGCCTGAATACCCAGCCGATGCAAAGTCGGGGCACGGTTCAACAACACTGGGTGCTCCTGAATCACCTCGGCGAGCACATCCCATACTTGTGGGCGTTGTCGCTCAACCATGCGTTTGGCCGATTTGATGTTCTGGGCAAGGTCTTTGTCCACCAGTCGTTTCATCACGAACGGCTTGAACAACTCGAGCGCCATGACCTTGGGCAGACCACACTGGTGCAGTTTCAGCTTCGGCCCCACCACGATCACTGTGCGGCCCGAGTAGTCGACCCGCTTGCCGAGCAGGTTCTGGCGGAATCGTCCCTGCTTTCCCTTGAGCATGTCGGAAAGAGATTTGAGGGCCCGGTTGCCAGGTCCTGTCACCGCCCTGCCACGGCGACCGTTGTCGAACAAAGCATCGACGGCCTCCTGCAACATGCGCTTTTCGTTGTTCACGATGATCTCAGGAGCACCGAGATCCAACAAACGCTTGAGGCGGTTGTTGCGGTTGATCACCCTGCGGTACAGATCATTCAGGTCGGACGTGGCGAATCGACCACCGTCCAGCTGAACCATCGGGCGCAGGTCTGGCGGGATGACCGGGACCGCCTCGAGGATCATCGATTCGGGTGCGTTGTGGCCTTCAGAGAAGGGCTTGACGACCTTGAGTCGCTGAGTGGCCCTCTGCCGCTTCTGCGCCGAATTGGCGCTCAAATCGGTCTGAAGCCGCTCCATTTCGGCGTCCAGGTCGAGACGGCCCAGCAGATCCTTGACTGCTTCGGCACCCATCCCGCCTTCGTAATATTCGGAGTAACGGTCGTAGATCTCCCGCCAGAGCTGCTCGGAGTCGATCAGCAGTTTCACCTTCATCGTCCGAAGAGCTTCAAAGGCCTCTTCGACCAATTCCTGCTCGTGCTGGCTCCGCTCCTCACGTTCGCGCATCTCTTTTTCGGCTTCGCGTCGACGAGCCGAGATCTCTTGGGGCTTGGCTCCGCCATCTTCCATGGTCTCGAGTTCTTCTTCGAGTCGAACGAGGCGCGCCTCTTTCCAATCCGTGAACTCTTCTTTGACAATGTCGACCTCGGTCCGCATCGTCTTTTCGAGCTCCGGCAGATCGGCCTGGCGTTTTTCTTCGTCCACGTGGGTTATCAGATACGAGGCGAAGTAGATGACCTTCTCGAGATCCTTGGGAGACATGTCGAGCAGATAGCCAAGCCGGCTTGGCACACCCTTGAAGAACCAGATGTGAGTAACCGGAGCGGCGAGTTCGATGTGACCCATCCGCTCACGACGAACTTTCGAGCGGGTCACCTCCACGTTGCACTTCTCGCAGAGAATTCCGCGATAACGGATCCTCTTGTACTTGCCACACGCGCACTCCCAGTCCTTCTGCGGACCAAAAATGCGCTCGTCGAACAGGCCCTCTTTCTCTGGCTTGAGGGTTCGGTAGTTGATCGTCTCGGGCTTCTTGACCTCACCGAAAGACCAGGAACGAATCTGGTCGGTTGATGCGAGGCCGATCTTCAGTTCATCGAACAGCTGGCGCACGCTGCTCCCTTCTTGCTCAGTTGGATCGCGATTTCAAATATGGAACGGGGTCGGATCACGGATCCTCGCGCCGCTCGGGGCGGGAGAGATCGATGCCGAGGGATTCGGCGGTCCGGAAAACGTCTTCGTCCAGGTCCTTCAGCTCGATTTCCTCGCCGGCGGACAACATCTCGACGTTCAGACAGAGGCTCTGCATCTCCTTGATGAGAACCTTGAAAGACTCGGGGATGCCTGGCTCTGGGATGTTCTCACCCTTGACGATTGCCTCGTAGACCTTTACCCGCCCGTGCACATCGTCGGATTTGATGGTCAGCAGCTCTTGCAATGCGTAGGCGGCCCCGTAGGCCTCGAGAGCCCACACTTCCATCTCGCCGAAACGCTGGCCACCAAACTGGGCCTTGCCACCAAGTGGTTGCTGGGTGATCATCGAGTACGGGCCGGTTGAACGGGCATGGATCTTGTCATCCACCAGGTGGACGAGCTTGAGGATGTACATGTAGCCGACGGTGATCGGTGAGTCGTACGGCCGGCCGGTCAAGCCGTCGAAGAGCTGCGCTTTGCCCTGGTCGTTGACCATGCGATTCCCATCCCGATTGGGATGAGCGTTGGCGATCACACTTGCGATCTCTTCTTCACGGGCTCCATCGAACACCGGCGTAGCGACGTTTGACCAGGTAGGCGCGCCACCGGCCGCCGGGCTGTCGGAATCGAACGGCTCCCAACCCTGGGCGGCAGCCCATCCGAGGTGGGTTTCGAGAACCTGCCCGAGGTTCATTCGAGAAGGCACGCCGAGCGGCGAAAGTACGATGTCGACCGGCGTCCCATCCTCGAGGAAAGGCATGTCCTCTTCTGGCAGGATCTTGGCGATGACACCCTTGTTGCCATGACGACCGGCCAACTTGTCACCTTCGGAGATCTTGCGTTGACTCGCAACGTAGACCCGCACCAGATCGTTCACACCAGCAGGCAGATCGAACCCGTCGTCACGTCTGAACACCTTGACATCGATGACCTTGCCGGATTCACCATGAGGAACCTTGAGCGAGGTATCGCGCACCTCGCGAGCCTTCTCGCCGAAGATCGCTCGCAGCAATCGCTCTTCTGGGGTCAATTCGGTTTCGCCCTTGGGCGTGACCTTGCCTACCAGGTAGTCGCCAGGTCCCACATCGGCGCCAACCCTGATGATGCCGTCCTCGTCGAGATCGTGAAGAACCTCTTCTGCAACATTGGGGATATCACGGGTGATTTCCTCGGCGCCGAGCTTGGTATCGCGGGCGTCGATCTCGTGCTCTTCGATGTGGATCGACGTCAGTACATCGTCTTTGACAAGCCGCTGGCTAAGGACGATGGCGTCTTCGTAGTTGTAGCCCTCCCACGGCATGAACGCAACCATCAGGTTCTTGCCAAGAGCCAGCTCTCCGAACTCGGTCGAAGGGCCATCGGCCAACACGTGACCTGCCTTGACCTTCTGACCCTCAACAACGTTGGCCTTCTGGTTGATGGAAGTGCCCTGATTGGAACGCTTGAACTTCTTCAGTTCAAACCGGTGCTTCACGTTCGCTCCGGCTTCCTTGACAATGATCTCGTCGCCGGTCACTTCGACAACTTCGCCGGCAACCGGTGAAAGAACCAGTTCGCCGGAGTCCTGGGCGGCCCTGGCTTCAACCCCGGTGCCGACCAACGGCGCCTCGGCCTGGAGCAGAGGGACCGCCTGGCGTTGCATGTTCGAACCCATCAGTGCCCGGTTGGCATCGTCGTGTTCGAGGAAGGGGATCAGCGAGGTCGCAACCGAAACGAGCTGCTTCGGTGAGACGTCCATGAATTCGACCTCGTCCGGTGATACATAGTCCACCTCACCGCCCGCTCGACGCACCAGCACCCGGTCGTTGATGAAGGAACCGTCCTCGTCCAGGGGCGCGTTCGCCTGGGCGATGACGTATCTCTCCTCTTCGGACGCCGTCAGATAGGAGACCTTCTTGGCCGCCCTGCCGTTCTTGACCTGGCGGTACGGGGTTTCGATGAACCCGAATGGATTGACCCTGGCGAATGTGGCAAGCGAACCGATCAGACCGATGTTGGGACCCTCAGGCGTCTCGATCGGACACATGCGGCCGTAGTGAGAAGAGTGAACGTCGCGCACCTCGAAGCCTGCCCTCTCGCGCGACAGGCCACCAGGACCCAGCGCGGACAGCCGACGACGGTGAGTCAAGCCGGCCAACGGATTCGGCTGATCCATGAACTGGCTGAGCTGCGACGTACCAAAGAATTCCTTGATCGAAGCCACCACCGGGCGGATGTTGATCAGACTCTGAGGTGTGATCGAATCCGGGTCCTGGGTGGTCATACGTTCCCTGACCACTCGCTCGAGGCGAGTCAAGCCAACCCTCACCTGGTTCTGGATCAGTTCACCCACCGTCCGAATCCGGCGGTTTCCGAAGTGATCGATGTCATCGGTGCGAACGTCGATTTCGTCTCCGTGGGCTGTCACCAATTTCGGGCTACCTGCGTGCAGGCTCACCAGGTAACGGACCGTGTCGATGATGTCTGACTCGAGCAGCAGACCGTCACCTGCATTGAAGTCGTCAGCCATGCCGAACTTCTGGTTCAGCTTGTAGCGACCCACTTTGGTGAGGTCGTACCGTTTCGGATTCTTGAAGAGCGTCTGGATGAGGCCCCTGGCGGACTCGACGGTCGTCGGTTCACCTGGGCGAAGCTTGCGATACAAGTCGAGCAGTGCATCGTCTTTGTCGTGGACGGTGTCCTTTTCGAGGGTGTTGCGGATCGACTCCGCCCCATCGAACATCTCGAGGATTTCCTCGTCGGTCTCGGCGATTCCGAGGGCTCGAATGAACGCGGACACGAACTGGCGTCGCTTGCGATCGACCCGTACGCCGACGGTGTCTTTCTTGTCCGTATCGAACTCGAGCCAGGCGCCTCGACCCGGGATCATCTTGGAGGTGAAGATGTCCTTGTCAGACGTCTTGTCGATCGACTGGTCGAAATAGACACCAGGAGAACGCACGAGTTGGCTGACAACCACTCGTTCTGTGCCGTTGACAATGAAGGTTCCGTTGCCGGTCATCATCGGGAAATCGCCCAGGAATACTTGCTGCTCCTTGATTTCGCCGGTTTGACGGTTGACGAATCGAGCCGTTACGAACAGGGGTCGCGAGTAGTTCGAGTCCCGCTCCTTGGCCTCTTCGATCTCCATGAGTGGATCGCCGAACCTGTGATCTGTGAGTTCCAGGGCGAGCGAACCGGAGAAGTCCTCGATTGGCGAGATCTGTTCGAGGATGGCCTGAAGACCTTCTTCGAGGAACCACACGAAGGATTCGTGTTGTACTGAAAGCAGATCTGGGAGCGGGAGAACTTCGGGAATCTTTGCGAACGAGAGACGTTCTGCGACGCGGGCTGCTGCCAACGCTTCCTCCTCTGGGTCCCCCAGCAACGAACGCGCCAGCTCAACAAGGGCTAACAACGTCTTTGCGGGGGGTTTTGGGCGACTTGACGACGAAAAAACAGGATAGCACGCGTCTACCCCATTTCCGAAATTGACACTCGCGACTCTATACCGTCATGCGAGGGTCGGTTTGATCGGCGGAACATTCCCCGCCTCTTGGCTGTGGAAAACCATACCGCGAGAAGGCAATCCAGGTCAAGGTTCTTTCCTCGGCTACAACCAATCGTGCCCACTCAGGCACAAGCCTCCGAGAGTTGCGAAGCAACTCTCGGAGGCGAGCGCAGCGAACGGCAGCTACAGCCGATCGTGCTCGTGACGGCCGGGCGTAACAACCCGAAGGTGGAGGAAGTAGACCAGCGGAGGAGCCGGACGCGGAAAAGCGGCTCGGATCCTGGCACAGGACCCCGATCCTGTACCCCCCTGGCGAGTGACCCGAACCGCTCCCGGTTCTGAGGTGATATTGCCTCGCCGGAGAGCCGACGTCTATGGGTCCCGCGGCCCATTTGCCAACCCAGCCACAGCCACAGCCACAGCCACAGCCGATGGTGCTTGGTGACCTCGGTGCGCAACCCCCGAGCGTTTGCGAACCAACTCTGTCATGGCCGCAATACGAGAAGGACCCGCTGCCGTGGCAGCGGGTCCTTTGAGCGGGCGCGGGTACGGGCTTAGCCTGGATCCACCGACTTAGGGAAGCGAGTCGGCATGCAACCCGAAGGGTTGCCGTGGGCTGCGCCGCTCCTGAGATTCAGGGTTATCTCTGCATTCACTTTGTGTGAGGTGGGCCAGGCGTGACAAACCCTTGCCATGACTGGCGAGGCGGGCGATGAGCCGATCCGTGCGGTGGATCTAGGCT
>CALCCX010000509.1 GCA_937900165.1 uncultured Acidimicrobiia bacterium
CCTCGGCGGCATCTGCTTCCTCGGTGTGCCCGTCCTTCGATCCGACGCCTTCGCCAGCCTTGTCGACGTCGCCCTGCCCGGACTCAGTCCGGTCGCCCTGCTCAGACTTGGCACCGTCGCCCTGCTCAGACTTGGCACCGTCGCCCTGCTCAGACTTGGCACCGTCGCCCTGCTCAGACTTGGCACCGTCGCCCTCGTCCTCGATGGGGCCGACGAGTTCAGCGAGGCGGGCTTCGACAATGTCGATCTGGTCGAGCACAGCCTCAGCACGCTCCGTTTTGCCTGCGGCCTCATAGCCGCTGAGTTCGTGGTCGAGCGCGGCACGCGTCGTGCGGCACTGGTCTTCTTCGGTTGCTATCTGGAAGTTCAACATTGGGAACGCACACCCTCCTTCAGGTGGTGGTGTGAGGGGTGGGACAGTTCGTCGTCAGTCCCACCCCTCAGGGTCTAAGCCGAGGCTTAGAAGGTCGGGGCGATCAGACCGGTGCCGGCGATGACCGCGGCACCCAGCGGCCGGCGAGCAGCCGTGAACGCCGAGTAGCCGTACACCAGCAACTTGACCTGGAGGTTTCCGGCGTCGGTCTCTTCGAACATCAGTTCCCGAGGCATGCCGTCGCCCTCCTCCCAGATGATCTGGTCGGAGGCACGCAAAACCATGATCGCGTCCTCTGTTCCAGCGCCGAGGGTCTCGGGGATGTTTCCGTCGACCAGCACCGGCTTGCCCATCAGCAACCCTACGAGCTGACCTTCCGCGAAGTTCTCCGCCATCGTCCCCATAGCGTTACGGGCAGCAGCAGGATCAGGGTTGATGAGCGGACGGTTGGTCGTGTCGAGCGACGCGATGAACCATGACCACCGCAACGGAGTCATCACCAGCAAGGAGGCGGACCTCTTCCGCTGGCTGCCCACGTTCCCGACCGACTGCGCCAGTCTCGGCCACACCTCAGCGACCGACGGCGACGCATCGGTGTACGTCACCGAGATGATCCCGGACGTGTTCAGCACACCCAGATGGGTGCCTGACAGCCCGTCGCCGTTGATCGCTGCCGTGTCGAGCTCCTCGGCGTAGTCACCAACAAGGTCGGAGAACACGAGAGTGTCGATGCCGGGTGTGCCACGCTCGAGTGACTGCCTCGACACGTCCTGCTCCCCCGAGTAGGTCCGCACGTTGATAGCGAGGTCGTTGTCGAAATCGACGTTCGTGTTGGACACTGCGGCGTTCTCTGTCGCTTGTGCTGCGACGCTCGATCCGGTTTGGCCGCGTGGGACGGTCAACACCATGCCCTCTTCGGGGAGTGGCATGGAGCGGATCGCGTTGATGTACGCCCTCCCGTCTCTGAGCACGTCGGTGAACAAATCCACCAGGTACTGGGGGACGATCAGCCCACCAAAGGCCGCAGAGCCGACGGCTCGGGATTCACCGAGCGTGTCGGTCATCTCACGGGCGTTGCGTTCGATCCGTTCCCGGGATACAGGATCGGACCTGAACTGCGCACGCCACGCATCGGAGAAGAACTGATGGTCGCCGTTCGCCCGGTAGGTGGCCGGCTGGCTGGTGATCTCCAGGTCCGGTACACCTGACGCAGCGAACCGTTCGCGGGCCGCTTCCGCGGCCGCGTTGGCAGCGGCTTCGGCGACGAGTTCACCCTCCCGGACCTCGAGCTCGGCCCTCTCCGTGTCGTTCGAAGTGATCGCTTCGCGGGCCTCGTTGAATTGGGTCTGTTCGTCCTCGGTGAGTGACTCGTCGGCTCCGCGGGCTTCCACTGCGGTGGTGACTTCGTTCATCGTTGCCTCGTGTGTGGCACGGGCTTCGAGGAGTTCTCTGATCTGGCGGCGAATATTTTCCAGCATGATGTGCTCCTTGGGAGAAGGGGGGGGGTTCGTATTGCGTGGGTCCAAGGTGGCGATGGCAGGTGCTCTCCAGGTGCCCTACTGGGGGCGGCGTGGAGGGCGGCGTGACAGCCGGCGTTGGGACAAAACTTTGGTAGTGGTGCTTCTCAGCGGGTGAGAGAGACCTGACTTCGGATTGCGTTGGCGAGATCGATAGACATACCGGTCGGTTCGGGCTCTTCCTCTGGCTCGAGTTCGCCGCGGAGTTGCACGACAGTCGCTGTGTTCGCTGGGAATGTGACCACTGACACGTCGAGCACCTCGACTTCGATGATCGTGCGCATCGTGTAGTCGCCGTTCCATTCCTGCCGCAGTACGCGGAACGCCATCGACATCTCGTCGAGATCTCCCCGACGCATCTTGGGAACGATGCGCATCACGTCGGGGTCGTCTCCATCGAGTTCGGATTCGCAGCGGAGGCCGACGTCGTCTGATTCGAGCACAAGCGTTTTGGACATTGTGCGTGCCAACGGCAGGTCACGGTGATTGATCAGGAGCCTGACATCGTCTCGTTCCCGAACCGACTTGTCACATGCCCCGTCGGCGAACTTTTCGGACCAGCCGAATGGGGGACCGCCGAACACGTCGTATGTGACTTCGTAGACGGTGGCGTAACCATCGAGGGTCGGGTTTCCTTCGTCGGAGTCGCGGACTTCGAGCTGGTTCGAGGTGGCGGTTAGTCGCCTTGCTTCGGCGATGACCGGTTCTTGGCGGCCGCCGGCACGGCGGATGATGTCGATGTCGAAGCCGTCTATGCGGGCTTCCTGATCGCCAAGGCTGATGCGTTGGAGCACTTCGTCTGGCAGGTTGCGGAGGTCACGAAGGTTGGGCACTGGTCACTCCTCGTCTTCTTTGACTGCAAAGGCTCGGAACGGCGGCCACAGATAGTCCTGGCCGTCGCCGTTGGGGATCGGTTCGAGATCTTCGAGGGCGCGTACTTCGTCGCGGTTGAGGAACCCAGTTCGGATCGCTGTGGCGTGGGCTGTGTAGCGGGTCTTCAGGTCGACTCTGAGTAGCGCTCCGACGTTCAGTTTGATGTAGTCGCCTGGGGCGAGGATCCGGCTGATGTAGCGCTCGATCCGAATAACCCAGCTATTGACTGTGTAGGTGAGCAGATCCAGGGACCGCTGCTCGACGTTGGCGTAGGTCAGCGAGATACCGGAGTCGGATGCGACCAGCTCGGGTGGGACTCGGAAGAAACGGCAGATCGTGCTCACATTTGCTTTCATCGTTTCCAGGAACTGTGACTCGTTGGGATTGACCCGGAGCGGCTCATACGACCAGTTGGCGCCCAGCACCGCTGGTTCGCGGCCTCTGATGGCGTCTACGAAGCGGCGTCTCGCTTCGGTTGCGATTCCTTCGTCAGAGATGTCGGTTTTTGATTTGAGTAGGCCGGTGGGGTGTTTGCCGTCGCCGAACCATTCCGCGCCGAACTCTTCCGCTGCGAGGCCAAGGGCGATGGCTTCGCGGGCGTGTCCGATTGGTGATAGGCCGAATGGTGATCCTGGCATCGTGTACGCGGGGACGTGGAACACGTCTTGAGCTGGTACCTGTTCGCGGTCGATCTTCCATTCGATCGCACCCATAGACCCTTGGCGTTTTGCTCGGACCGCGCCTTCGGCGAGGAGTTCGATTTGTGTTGGGCGCTGGAGGCGGTCTCGGTCGACGATCAAACCGACAGAGTTGCCGGTGCTGAGCAGTCCCATCATGACCTGACGGCGCCAGTCCATCGCGTCGAGCGTCGCGGTGGGCGATTCAACGATCGGGGGATTGTCGATCTGTTGGCCTTCGATGTTGAACGTGTGGACTGGCAGCGAAGACACCAGATCCGCCAGGAGGTTCTGACAGGCCCACACCGCCGAGTGCCGAAGCGCCGACGCTGTCGTGACTGACACTTTCGCGCTAGTACCGAACATGCGTCTTTGGCGGAGTTCTTTGGCGACGGCATCGTGCGACCTGGCTTCGGTCGGCCGGAATGCCGCGGCTACGACGCTCACTTGTCGAGGCCTGTCGAGTACACAAGTCCGGCGATGCCGGCAGTGACTAGACGCCATCCATCACCGGCCAACATTCCGACCCCAACGATGAGAGATCCGATCGCTGCGAGTTCGATCAGACCTGAGGTGACGCTTCGGAACCTGGCTTTGGTTGCTGCCTGCCAGAGACTCTCTGCCGCAGATCGGAAGGAGGAGGTTCGCATCACGGGCCTCCCTAGAAGATTTGCGACAGCGGATCAGCCGACACCTCGGTGAGTTCGCCAGCTGCGATGGTATCCCCGCGGGCAACATGCCCGTTCAGTGCGGCGGCAAGTAGGTCGATCTTGCGAGACGGATGCTTCTTCTCCGGGACCCAAGCGCCGTCCCGGCGCAGCAGTCAACCAACCCTCTTACGGCGGGCGTTCAACAGATGACGTCTGAGGTCTGGATCTCCGTTGTGGCAGATCCGCTCAGCGAACGCTGGTGGCTCATCATCGTCACGTTCGAGCGTTTGGAGGGCAGCGTTGACGAGGGTCACGAACCTCGAGGCGGCCTGCCACAGACGCTTGTCCGACTGGGGGAGACGCATCACGACTTTGTCGCCGTAGAGCGCAGCCCACTCGTCGATGTCGGTTTCCCACAGGCGCGGGTCGCAGTACATGCGAACCACACTGAACGTGGCCATCGTTTCGGCGACTCGCTGATGGACCTCGTGCCGCGGGACTTTCCAGTCTTTGACCGACGGGTCTTTTTCCCACAGGCCGAGGGGCCAGGTGAGCCCGTCCGAGCCTCGTACCGCTACCAGGCCGGTTGCGTCGTCGGAGTCTGATCCGTCGAAACCGACCGTGATGACATCGCCGGCTTGTGGTTCGTCGTCGACCTCGAGCTGGTCCCACTGGACTATCGGCACGATGTCGTTCGCTGACGACGCCGCCCGGTTCAAAAAGAACCGGACCGAGTCGGCCTTTTCCGAGGTGGGGTCACGTATGTCAGCTATCCGAGATTCGATATCGACCCAGTCGGCGGCACCATAGGCCTCCGCGAGGGCGGTTCGTAGCTGGTCGTCTTCGTCCCAATCGAAGTCGGAGTCCGGGTCAGGGCCCTCACGGTGATCGAACACCGTATCCGGGCGGGCCTTGGAAGCTTCGATCGCCCTGAACGTTTCCTCAGCGATCGATTCAGCGCCGACCTCGAACATTGTGGTCGTCTCGAGTGACCAGCCGTTGCGTTTCGTCAGGTTCCGGCGCACCGTGCGATGCATCCGTTTGAGATCCGGCAGCACGTACAGGTGGGTCTCATCGAAAACGGCGAATGTCTCTTTGCCGCCGTCCTTCGCCGAGTTCGACGCTGTCGACGGCCGGATCTCGCCGCCCGGGAAGTACACGCGGGTCAGACCGACATCAAGACCCGGAACCTCTGAGGTGATCTTCGACCGTTCATCAGTCAGCATGAAGAACACGTTGTCGAACGTGTTGCCCGCCTGGGTCTCTTCAGTCGCGAGGCATCTTACGAACGGGCGGGCCCGGGCGACACCTACCGGTTCGCCCTTTTCGTACTCGTAGCCCCACCACGACGTCTCACCCGCGGTAGCCCAATGGTCGAACTGGACCGGTCCCAACGCCTCAGCGCAGACGAGCTCACCCGCCAGCTCCGACTTCGCCCGGCCCTTAGCCCTGGAGAGGATGTAACGGCGGATGTACCTACGGCCAGTCTTGGGAGCGACCGTGTACGCGCGGACGATCATCGACAAGAACTCTGAGTCGAAGGCTATCGGTTCGCCCTCGATATCGCCCGGACCGTGACACAGCAGCGTTTCGATCCAGTGCGCGACCTGCCAGCCGAGGGTCGGTCCCTTGATCTCAGGCAAGATCGGAAGAGCACACGTCTGAACTCCAGTCACACTGATAA
>CALCCX010000510.1 GCA_937900165.1 uncultured Acidimicrobiia bacterium
GGGAGTTCAGACGTGTGCTCTTCCGATCTATGACCGCCCTTGGAATAGCAGCCTCACAACAGATCCCGGCTCTGGTCGGACCCCCGCTGGCGGCCTTCTCAGCGATTCCAATCCTCAGACGTCTCATCCCGGAGAAGGTCGCCGCAACGCTGATGGGCTCGGTCGCCCTCGGTTGGGGTGTCATGGTCTTCACCGTCTTGCCAGAAGTGATGGAGGAGTCGGACATCGACGTGTTCGTACTCCAGGGAGTCGTGCTGGTGGCAGGCGCGGTAGTCATCTCGGCGTCGGGAACGAGGCTTTGGGGCGCGGCGGCCAACGGTGTGACGCGCCTCGGAGGTGGCCTCGCCACTCGGCTCGGGATGATCTATCCACTGGCCAGAAGAGGCCGCACGGGACTGTTGCTGGCGATGTTCTCGTTGGTAATCTTCACCATCACCTTCCTCTCAGTGTTCGCAGGCATCCTTTCCCAACAAACCACGGCCTTCGCCGACGACAGCCGGGCAGGTCACGACATCATCTTGACCACCAACCGGACCAACCCGGCAAGCCTCGAAGACGTGACCGCAATCCAGGGTGTAGCAACCGCGGCAGAGATGATTCGAGGTGTGACTGAATTCGAGACGGCAGACGAAGACAACCCCCGTTGGGTCGTGACGGGGATCGACTCCAAGTTTCTGACCCAAGGCACCCCGATCCTCGGGCGGCGTGCCACCGAGTACCAAGCCGACCGCGACGCGTTCGAAGCGGTCGTCTCCGACCCGTCTCTGATCATCATCGACGACTTCTTCTTGGACAACAGTGGCGGTCCCGGCGGGGAGCGCTATCAAGTAGGAGAAACCGTAACTCTCCTCAACCCGTCGGCCGAGGGACGCCAAGAGGCCACCATCATCGGGATCTTGGCGAGCGACTTCCTCTTCGCCGGCTCGTATATGAGTCGAGATTTCGTCACCGAATTCCTCCCAGCGAACTCGAGCACCGGGCGGTTCTTCGTGACGGCTCAGGCGGGTGTCGACCCGGGAATTCTGGCCTCAACGATCAATGCCCGGCTGTTGGACTTTGGAGCCGACGCCGCCACGTTCACTGACGTAGTAGAAGCCGAGGTCAGCGAAACCCTGGCCATCTTCAGACTCTTCCAGGGGTTCCTCGCCCTGGGGCTGATCATCGGGGTCGCCGGCCTCGGCGTCGTTCTGATCAGGGCCGTACACGAACGAAGGCGCCAGATCGGCGTGCTCCGGGCACTCGGGTTCCAACGGAAGGTGGTGAGAAGAGCTTTCCTGGTGGAAGCCGGGTTCCTCGCAGGCCAAGGTGTCGCCATCGGGGCCGGATTGGGCCTGGTCACGGCCTATCAGGTGCTAATCAACTCCGATACCTTCGGATCCGCCGACTTCACCTTCGCCTGGCCATGGGCGGCGTTGGTCCTTATCTTCTCGGTGCCGACGATCGCAGCCTTGCTGGCGGCATTCGGTCCAGCGGCCAGAGCGTCGAAGATCTCTCCATCAATCGCCCTCCGCACCGATTGACGGGCCGGGCAACCGTTCGGCTGCGCCCAGCGGCCACTACATTGTTGGCAAGGCCGAACGCAATCCGAATGGGAGAACTCGGTGTCGGACTCAACCGCAAACTCTGAAGGACAATCGAACGAAGTGCCGGACGATGACAGCGACGGCGTAGTCGAGTGGGTCGATTCGAACGGCTTCGTATCTCCAGAGCCCGAGACAGTATCCCTCCTGGATCTCAGAGCAGCCTGGCGGAGGGTGCGATTGGTGTTCCTGAGTGACGACGCCGCCTACTCAGACCTAGACGACTCCGAAGCGATCGCCGGAAGTGTGGTGGCCCTCGTTTCGATCTTCGCTGCAGCGATCGGCGGTTGGCTCTACGTGGCCATCGTCGGCAACGACTCCCTGTCAATCACCAGAGTCATCCTCGGATCGGTGCTCGCAGGTACCGCGGTCGCATTCGCGGCATGGCTGGGATGGATCTTCATCGTCCATTGGTGGTTGGAGCGCGAAGGCCATCAATTGAACCGCTTCCGGCTGGTCGCTGCGATGGGCTTCGCCTCGGCGCCTTTCGCTATCTCGATCTTGATGTTCTCGGTGATCCCAGCATTCGGAATCGCCGTGGTGGCGCTGGCGTGGTGGTTCGTTCAGTCACAGCGGGCCATTGCTGCCGTTTTGCCGCAAGCTCCGCCTGAGCGCGTTCAAAAAGCCAACTTGGCGGGATTCGCCACGTTTGTCGTGGTGTTGAGCCTCCTGGCGTTCGCCGCAGGACTAGCACCGGGTCCGTTCGTCTTCTCGAGGCTCTAAACCCACCCACATCCGGGCCTCCTCCAAGTCAGTGGGAACCGATCGGTGTGACGCGGTCGTCCAAGCTCCAACTCCGGTCCGCCGGAGTCAACACGAGAGGGAGACGACGATGAAACGAATCACGAAGATCACCGCTCTGCTCGGCGCCCTGACACTGGTTGCGGCAGCATGCGGGGGCTCAGACGATTCTGGTACCTCGTACACAGATGCGATCGATGATCGGGGGCCAACGACTCAGGCGGAGGCGTCTTCTGACGAAGGGCGCCGCACAGACGGGGTCAGCGCTGTCGAAGCGGAGAGACCGGACTCCGATCAGTTCGCCAGTCGCACCTCAACAGCCACAACCAGCGGACCCGCCATCGCCAGCTCACCCAACGCCGCAGAAGGGGCCTCTGAATACCGGGCGGAGGACCCACCAACGGGGATCATCGCAAGGGACTACGGATCCAACCCCCTGGTGGCAACTGCGGACGACCCCGAATCGACGTTCGCCCTTGACGTGGACACCGGCTCATACACGGTCGCCAAGAACTGGGTCGAGTCCGGGCAATTCCCCGATCCCCGACTCGTTCGCATCGAGGAATTTGTGAACTATTTCGATCAGGACTACCCGGCACCGGCCACCGAGACATTCGCCGTATATGCAGATGGGGCGCCCACCCCCTTCGCCCAGAGCAGCGAGAACTACCTGGTCAGGATCGGTATCAAGGCCCGCGAGGTTGCTGAAGCCGCCAGGCCGGATGCCCGTCTCACCTTCGTTGTCGACGTGTCCGGTTCGATGAGGGAGGGCAATCGTCTGGAGGTTGTGAAGGACGCATTGCGAGTCCTGGTCGATCAACTTCGCCCGGCAGACTCTGTCGCAATTGTTGCCTACAACACAGACGCCTGGGTGGTACTCGAACCCACATACGTTTCCGACGGATACCGGATCGTCGACTCGATCGACCAGTTGCACGCCGGAGGGTCAACCAAAGCCGAGGCCGGGCTCACCCTCGGGTACGACCTCTCGGATGAGGTCTTCGAATCCGGAATGATCAACAGAGTGATCCTCCTGTCCGACGGGGTGGCGAACGTTGGCAACACCACCGCGAGCGGCATCCTGGCGCGGATCGCCGAGCGGGCCGGCACCGGAATCAACCTGGTTACCGTCGGAGTCGGCCTCGGGAACTACAACGACGTTCTGCTCGAACAACTCGCCGACCAGGGAGACGGCTTCTATGCCTACATCGACTCGGCGGCCGAAGCCGAGCGACTGTTCGTGGAAGGGCTGACCGGCACCCTCCTGACGGTCGCCGAGGAAGCCAAGGTCCAGGTGACCTTCAACCCAGAAACGGTGGAGACCTACCGGCTCCTGGGTTTCGAGAATCGGGCCATCGCAGACGATCAGTTCCGCAACGATTCGATCGACGCCGGAGAGATCGGCGCAGGCCATGAGGTGACCGCGCTGTACGAGGTGACTCTTACCGATTCGGCTGCTCGGCTCGGCGGCGAAGACTTGGCCACCGTAACCCTCCGCTGGAGAGAGCCAGGGGCAACATCCTTCAGCGAGCTGCCAGGTGTGTTGCCTGCCACGGTGCTGTCCCCGACTTTCAAGGACAGCTCAGCCAGGTTCCAGCTGGACGTGGTTGTCGCGGCCTACGCCGAGGTCTTGAGGAATAGTCCGTGGGCAGCCGAACTCAATCTGTCTTGGGTCGCAACCGAGGCTACAAGGGTCGCCGGGCTGCTCGAAGATGACGTCGCCTGGGAGTTCGCAGAACTAACCGCCGAAGCGGCCGTGCTGGCGGGCCAGCCTGTCGCGGCATTGCAACGCCCATAGGCGAGGGCTTCGTCATGGAAGGAAACGCTCATTGTGCGATTCGAACGAGGTGTAGGTCTGAGATGAGTTAGGACCACGGAGGTTCGGCTTCTGATCTCCCCACTAGAGCCATCGAGGGAGCATCGATAGGCGCTCCCTCAATGCACGCTGGCCCAATCCCGCCACGCAGCGTGGCGGCGATGGCCGCTACCCGCCCCGAACTCGGGACGGCCTGGGTCGCTATAGCGACGTCGGGAACCCTGGGTACAACCCAGGGTTCCCGACGCGACTACAGTGCGTGTTATTGCTATGGCGGTCAGCGAATTCCGGTGTGAGTCCGGAGCTGTCCCGCAACTGTCAAGCCGCCTTCGGGCGGACAAGCCAGGTCGCCTGTCGTTGTAGCGACGAACAAAACCTCGGATGAAGGTTGGGTTCGTCGGCCTCGCCGACCTACTCGCTTCATCCTCCGACATCTCAGGAGGATGTACAGATGCGACGAAGGATCTCGCTTCTCTTCGTAATGACATTGATCGCCGCTGCTTGCGGAGGCGACTCGACCGTCGACTCCGATCCCGGCGAACCGGTCGCCACGACCGAAGCCAGCCCGGCCACCACCCAAGCTCCGGTCACAACCCAGGCGACAACGACCACACAACCCTCGGCCGCCGACGGCTTCCCGGTGAGCATCGTCGCAGAGAACGGCGAAGTGGAGATTGCCGACCGGCCCAGCACCATTGTCTCGTTGTCGGCTACGTCTACCGAGATCCTCTTCGCGATCGGTGCGGACGACCAGGTGGCCGCCGTGGACAGCACGTCGAACTATCCCCCTGAGGCTCCACTCACCGATCTTTCGGCGTTCACACCAAACATCGAAGCAATCGCTGAGTTCGACCCGGATTTGGTCGTTCTGAGCTTCGATCCAGGCGACTTGGTCAGCGGCCTGGCAGCCATCGGAATCCCTGCGATCGTGCACAGTGGTTCCGCGAACCTCGATGGTACGTACCTGCAGATCGAGCAGCTCGGAGCGGCGACCGGCAACGTGGGTTCTGCCGCGGAGTTGGTGGGCCAGATGCAGGCCGACATCACCGACCTGGTCGATGAGTTCGGGCTTACAGAAACTGGACTCACCTACTACCACGAGATCGACGACACCTACTATTCGGCAACCTCGACGACCTTCATCGGCGAAATCTATTCTCTGTTGGGATTGGTAAACATCGCGGATTCTCAGGACGTAGACGGATTCGGTTTCCCACAACTCTCGGCCGAGTACATCATCGAAAGCAACCCGGATCTGATATTCCTCGCTGACACGAAGTACGCGGGCCAGAACGCCGAAACAGTGGCGGCACGGGCTGGTTGGGCCAATATGGATGCCGTGATCAGCGGTCAGATTGTGGAGTTGGACGACGACATCGCCAGCCGCTGGGGACCGAGAGTCATCGACTTCCTCGAAACCGTGGCCGAGGCCATCCGTCAGTTTGAGGGTGTACCCACAGGATGAATCGAGGGCGGATGGACAAGGGTGATCGAAGCGGGGTTCTCGCTCCCAGGGCAAACTGGCGTTGGATAGGAGCCGCCCTTGTTGCGTTGATCACGGCCGGATTGCTGGGCATCTCGCTCGGCCCGGCCTCCCTTCCCCCGTTCGACGTCATCCGTGAGGTTGTCGGATCGGCGATCTCGATCGACCAACCGTCGTCCCTGAGCGTCACCCAGCAGGACATTGTCTGGAGTCTGCGAATGCCCAGAGTTGTCCTCGGCGCCCTGGTTGGGGCGATGCTGGGGTTGGCAGGCAGCAGCTACCAGGGCGTATTCCGCAACCCGTTGGCTGACCCCTACCTCCTTGGCGTGGCGGCCGGTGCAGGGCTGGGCGCCACAACGGTTATTGCCCTCGGGGTTGGGAACGGCAACGGGGCGGCGGTACCGATCGCCGCGTTCACCGGGGCCCTGGTCGCGGTAGCCACCACCTACGCCATTGGCTCGACCCTCGGTGGCCGCAACGCCATAACCCTCATCCTGTCAGGGGTGGCGGTCGCCTCGTTCTTCACGGCGATCCAGACGTACGTGCAGCAACGAAACGTGGACACGATCCGACAGGTATACGCGTGGATACTTGGCCGGTTGACCACGACCGGCTGGGGAGAGGTGCGATTGCTCCTCCCCTACGTGGTGGTCACCTCGGTCGTCCTTCTCTATCACAGACGCCTATTGGACGTCTTGAGCGTCGGAGACGCGGAAGCTGCGTCCCTCGGTGTGGAAGTAGGCAGGGTCAGGCTCGTCGTAGTCGTCGCCGCCACCCTTGGTACAGCTGCCGCAGTGGCTGTCAGCGGCTTGATCGGATTCGTCGGAATCGTGGTGCCTCACGCCGTACGGCTGTTGGTTGGGCCATCTCACCGCAGTCTGCTTCCCCTGTCGATGCTGTTCGGCGCCACCTTCCTGGTCCTCGCTGACCTAGCGGCCAGGACGATCGTGGCGCCGGCAGAGCTCCCGATCGGTGTCATCACGGCCTTCTTGGGTGCTCCATTCTTCGCCGTAGTTCTCCGCACCAGCCGCAAGGTCTTCACATGAGCGTCTCGTTACGAGGAGTGAGCGTCGGCTACGGGTCGGGTCCCGTGCTCGAGGACATCGATCTAGATGTGGCGTCCAACGAATGGTTGGCGTTGATCGGTCCGAATGGCGCCGGAAAGTCGACCCTCCTCAAAACCATCGCCGGGATGCTCCAGTACTGCGGCGAAGTCGATCTGGGGCTTGGCGACGTCAGATCTCGGCGCGAGTACGCCAGCGTCGTGGCCCTTGTGCCACAGAACCCGATGCTTCCCCCGGCTCTCACCGTATCCGAGTACATCCTCCTCGGTCGGTCACCTCACATAAGCTATCTGGGAACCGAAAGCCGAGCCGATCTGGATGTAGTCGAACGCACTGTGCGACGTCTCGACCTCATCGGTTTCGCCAGTCGTTTTCTTTCCGAGCTCAGTGGAGGCGAACAACAGAGGGTCGTGTTGGCCAGAGCCATAGCGCAGGAACCTCGACTCCTTCTCCTCGATGAGCCGACCAGTGCGTTGGACATCGGCCACCAGTTGGCCACCTTGGAACTGATTGGATCAATGCGCGAGGACGAACCGATGACCATCATCAGTGCCATGCATGATTTGACTCTTGCAGCCCGCTATGCGGACCGGTTGGCTCTGGTCGCAGACCGTTCCATCGCCGCCATTGGTCCACCGTCCCAAGTCCTCACAACCGCCAACGTACAAGTCCATTACTCGCCGGACGTGCGGGTGGTGTCCATAGACGACCATCTGGTCGTCCTGCCAACCAGGAGTTCCCCTTGACCAACACGCCCCCCACCGACTCGCCTATCCCGAACGAACTCCGTCTGGCGACTTCTTTGGTGCTGGTGAACACCGGGGACGGCAAGGGCAAGACCACCGCCGCCATCGGAACGATGGTGCGGGCCTTGGCCAGAGGCTGGAAGGTGGCCTGCATCCAGTTCCTCAAATCCGGCGATTGGAAGAGCGGAGAGGAGACCATCGGGCGCCAACTCGGCGTGGACTGGGACTCGATCGGAGACGGCTTCAGCTGGGATTCAGAAGACCTGGAGCGGTCTGCCGAGCTTGCCCTCGAGGCTTGGGAACTCGCGGCCCAAAGGATTGCCGGCGGCGATCATCACCTGGTAATCCTCGACGAAATCACATATCCGATGAATTGGGGATGGATCGAGACCGAAGCCGTCGTCGCGGTGATTCGCGATCGTCCCGAGCACGTGAACGTCTTCATCACAGGCCGCGATGCCCCCTTGGCCATTATCGACCTAGCCGACACCGTCACGTCGATGACCAACCTCAAGCATGCCTACGATTCCGGGATTCGGGCTAAAAAGGGTATCGACTTCTGACCAG
>CALCCX010000511.1 GCA_937900165.1 uncultured Acidimicrobiia bacterium
GGATAGAGGAGAGAGGAAGGTGGCAGATAAAAGAAGGTAAGGGATGGTGGTGAAGGGGGGTGGATGAGTGAACTAGAAGAGGAAGGCCCAAAAGAAAGGAGAAAAAAGAAAGAAAAAAGAAGTTAAGTGATTTTTTTTTTTTTTTAATGATACGGCGACCACCGAGATCTACACTCTTTCCCTACACGACGCTCTTCCGATCTCATGTGGCCGCGGTATACATGGCAGACTCAACCCAAGACGGGGCCTTTGCCGTCACGGAGTGGGTTGGCGGCGTGACGCTCGCAGATCGGATCGAGGCCGGCGAAACACCTCCAACCGTCGAGTTCCTGTCCAACGCAGCCGGCTTGGCCGAAGGCTTGGCCGCATTGCACGCGGCCAAAGTCGTGCACGGCACGATCGGGCCCTCCTCAGTCCTTTATGCCAGGTCTCATCCGGCCAAGCTCGGTTCTTTCGGAAGACGGGCCCACACATGGTCCGAATCAGCGGATGTCCAAGCTCTCGGCGCCACCCTCGAAACCGCCCTGACGGGGCGGCCGGCCGGGGTCTTGCCTCCGTCTCAAATGATCGACGGCTTGCATCCAGACGTCGACCGGGCTCTGCGGCTCGCCCAGGAGGGTGAGATTGATGCGAACGAGTTGGCCGACCGCATCAGGTCGATTCCGTACACCGCTCCCCCGGAATCGGGCAGATCTTGGAGTTGGCGCTGGCTTATTCCGGTGGGCCTCCTGGCATCCACTGCTGCGGCCATCGCGGGGCTCGGAGCGTTCTTGGAGTCAGGACCGTCGTCTCCCATCCTGTTCCCGGCCACCGCGAATCCGGTCGCTCCATCCGTCGTGACCTCTACGACTTCTGCAACAGCGCCAACCACGACCCTCGCGACGGGAATCTCCGGTCCGGTAGCCGTGACGGGCGCCGTCGCCTACGACCCGCTCGGCGATGGTGCAGAGCACGACGCAGATGTCGCCAATTTGATCGACGGAAACACCGGGACGACCTGGCGAACCGAGCGCTATTTCGATCCTCTGCCCCTCCAGAAAGATGGGGTGGGTGTTTCTTTCGCAGTTGTGGGCACGCCGACCCGAATCGAAATCGTCGGCGCATCGGAGGGTGCTGAGTTCGAGGTGGCCTGGTCCCAGAGCCTGCCGGACTCGATCGAATCTTGGGAGACAGTTGCGGGCGGCCGAGCCTTGGGCGGTACCTCCCGCATCCAGCTACCACCTCGGCAAGGGGGACAGTGGCTGATCTGGCTCACAGATTTACCTGCGCAGGACGAAGGCTACTTCGTGGTGATCTCGGAAGTACGATTCTTGTCGGAGTGAGGACCGGCCGTGCGCGCGTAGAGTTCCAGGTGCGTCCGGCCATCGATGGTCCTCTACCCAAGACTCGAGGGCGGAACGAGCATCAGCGACCAAACATTGATCGAGCGATACCTGGCGGGCGACGTTGACGCCTTTGACCAGCTCATGGCGGCCCACGAGAACCGTGTATTTTCCGTGTGTCTGCGGATAATGGGCAATCGAGATGCTGCACTGGATGCTTCGCAAGAAACGTTCATAACCCTTTTCCGAAAGGCCGGTCAGTTCAAAGGTGATTCCGCTTTTTCGACCTGGCTATATCGGGTGGCCGTCAATACTTGTTACGACCAACTACGCAAACAGAAACGAAGACAGACGGACCCACTTCCCGACGATCGCGATCCGCCTGACCCAAAGTCGGACGATCGACTCACTTCAGTAGAGGTCCGCTCAGAGATTGAGGAGGCGTTGGCTGCCTTGCCGGACGAGTTCAGGGCTGCAGTGATATTGAGTGATCTCGAGGCCCTGCCGTTGGCCACCGTCGCCGAAGCTCTCGAGATACCAGTCGGGACGGTTAAGTCGCGGGTGTTCAGAGGAAGAAGACTGCTCGCAGAAACGCTTGGGAACCTTAGAGGGACTTCAGAACATCAAACGGAAGAACCATGACTGATCGCTCGTTAGACCTCGAACTCATCATGGCGATCGCCAAGGGCGCCATTCCGCCCGAGGAGGCCGCCGCAGCCGAGCGCGCCCTCGACGAAGCCGGGCGTGTAGAACTCGACCTACAACGCAAGGCGATCAAGGCCTTGGCAGCAGCGTCGACCCCTTCGTTGACCAATGCAGAAAGAATGGCCATGCGCGCCTCGGTCCGAACCGCGCTCAACATGGACCCCGGGTCCGCAGAAACCAAGGCACTCACTCAACCTAGTCCCTGGTATTTCCGATTCCTTCCAATCGCCGCTGGCCTGGCCATCGTCCTAGTGGTGGTCGCGGTCGGCATTACATCGATCATCGGCGGCACCGGCTTCGTAACTGGTGCAGCCGACGGGGACGAATCTTTCGAAGAAGCAGGATCGCAACTGGCAGAGAACGGCTCCGAGGGTGAGAGCCTCTCCAGGCCTGCGGCCATAGACGACACTGCCTTGGCAGACTCCATTGAGAGCGAGGCCGGCGGAGCAGACGCGGCGGCGGAGCCACCGGCCGCTGGGGCCGAAGAAACTTTCGCCGCAACAACGGAAGCCGCCGCCCAAGACCAGGCAGCCGCGCGAGTGAGTCCGGATCTAGATCTGGGTCCAGTCGACTCGGCCGACGTCGAGCAAATCCGGGCAATCGTCGAAGACGCTCTCAGGGACCCGGACTTTATCCTGAAGCGAGACGCCGAGTTCGAGTTTTATGCCGCCACCTTGGTTGGTCGCATTTGTTCCCTCGAAATCTCCGATGGCCTAGACCCAGGCGCAGAGGTATTGCTGGCTGCCAGTGCCACTATCGACGGCCAGGAGGGCGAGGTGTACGTAGTGAAGCAGGGTTCGACTACCACTGCCTACCTCTATTGGCTCGAAGACTGCACCCTGGTCGTCGAACTCGAACTCGATCTCGGCCCCTGAACCTGAACCCACTGAATCCGAATGCGGACCGGAAACGCAGGTTGGGTCATGGTTTCCTCGCAATGGTTGATTCGGCAATGGTGAAGATCGGCAGAACTACGTGCACCAGCGGACCGATGGCGGCCGCAAATACAACGGTGCCGACACCGACAGTGCCGCCCAGGGCCCAGCCGACACCGAGCACCGTCAGTTCGATCAGGGTTCGGACTCGCCGGATCGGCCAACCCTTCGCCGCCAGCCCCGTCATCAGGCCGTCCCGGGGGCCGGGGCCCAACCCGGCTCCGATGTAGAGGCCGGTCGCCACCGCGTTGAGCCCAATCGCCGCCACTAGGCCGGTTGCCCTGGCGGTGAGCGACTCGAGTTCCGGGAGCATCGCGATGGCCGCTTCGAACACAACACCGATGAGCAAGGCATTGAGCACGGTGCCGAGACCGGGACGCTGACGTAGGGGAATCCATGCGACCAGGACGAACAGGCTGGTGAGGACTACCACTCCACCCAACCGCACCCCCAGGCTTCTGGCGATCCCTTGGTGCAACACGTCCCAGGGGTCGAGACCCAGATCAGCTGCCACAAGCAATGCAAGACTGAAGCCGAACACAACCAATCCGATGATGAGCGAGACAAAGCGCCGTAGACACGGTTCGGGGCACAGCACCCATCGAATTGGTGACATGTCAGTAATCTTAGCAACCTTTCGCTGACATGTCACCAAAGCTAGGCCTAGAATCTGAGCCACGATGCCTGCACCGAGATGGCTCAACACCCAAGAGGACCAAGCGTGGCGGGGCATCCGACGAGTCGATGTAGTGATTCTCGCGTCGATCCGCCGCGCCCTATTATCCGACGCTGGACTGTCAGACGCCGATTATGAAGTATTGAGTCACTTGTCAGAGACACCGGGGCATCGTCTTCGAGCCGGCGAACTTGCCGGACTCCTGCGATGGTCCACGAGTCGCCTCGCCCATCAAATCACCCGGATGGAACAACGGGGCCTCGTGCGCCGGGCCAGCCGGGATGACGACGGACGCGGATCCGACGTTTCGATTACGGCCAAGGGCCTCGACACCCTCACGGTCGCAGCGCCGGCACACGTCGAATCGGTCCGCCGACATCTCTTCGATCACCTCAGCACCCAACAGATCACGTCGCTGGCCGACATCACCGCCACACTGCTCGCAGCCCACGAGACCTCCGCCGGCCATCCCGGCAAGGAGGGTATGGCCACGAGGGAGCGGGTAGGCGAGCTCGGGCCGAAGTCTGAATCCACCGCACGGATCGGCTCCTCGCCCGCCTCGCCAGTCGTGGCAAGGGATTCTCACGCCGAGCCGGAATCACCCGAAGTGAAAGCCGAAACAAAGCTGAACCTCAGCGGCAGCACGGCCCGCCG
>CALCCX010000512.1 GCA_937900165.1 uncultured Acidimicrobiia bacterium
GTGTTGATGTGTGAGGTGCGTGCTTTGTTCGGTATGCGAGGTGCACGCTGGTAGCGTATACGGTAAGTAGACGGTTACTGTAGTTATGTTTTTTTTTTAATGATACGGCGACCACCGAGATCTACACTCTTTCCCTACCGACGCTCTTCCGATCTGATTCGGTTACCAGGTCGCCTGTCAGGAGTTCGGCGTTTCGCCACGACCCAAGTTCGGCCACGGGGTGGAGGTCTCTCTCGACGGCGACAAAACGTTGTTGTGCAGCTTTCACGTGAGCCAGCAGAACACGTTCACGGGCCGCCTGACCGAGCCGATGCTCGACGCGGTGTTCTCGCGGGCTCGTGAGCTGGGGGCCGGTTGAACCATACGAGGAGCGAAGAAACAGGACTCGCGGCCTGTATTGGCGGCACAAAACTGGGCCGTGTGTACCCATTTCGGCCCGTTGGGCCGATCGGCTCTGGGCGTCGATCGTCAAGACGACGACAGTCTTCGTATGGCATCGCATCGGGTTCTGGATCTCCGTGACGAATCGAGACTGCTCGCGAACGATCGGACCGAGTACGACCTTCGGGGTGTCCGTGAGTTGCTGTCGGCACTCCAGCTGAAGCCGGTCGGCGGAACAGTCGTCGGCACTGGCCGAGGCAATGTCTTCGACCTCGCCGTGTTCCGGGCGACGGGTGACCGACACCTCGCGGCTCTGTTCGGCACCGCGGCCTGAAGCGACCTACACCGCGCCCTCATCCACGGCGGGTATCCTCGCCGACGTATGTCTTCTCGCAAGAGTCTCCGATCCTCGTTCGTCGCCGGCCTCGTCGGGATGGCCCTGTTGGCTGCGGCCTGTGGCGCCAGCACCGACCCCGGCACCTGGGAAGAGGCAGAAGCCGATGGCGACAAAGTTCGGCTGAACTTCGAGCTGTCGTGTGAGGAGGCCAACGCCGACTCGGCCGGCGACGGCGATGTGCCCGCATTCTGCGACTGCTCCTATGGCGTGATCCGCGAGTTCTACGCCGACGACTTCGGGGCGTTCAAGGACGCGGAGTCGGAGTTGCGCAGCAATCCCGAGGCGATCAACGACAGTACGGTCATTCCCACCGCGCTTCGCATCCAGCTCGACGAGTGCGCTGCAGAATATCTCGCCTGAGCGCGACCGCGCGGGCATGATGCTCGATCTCGAATTTGTACGCGCCCAGTTCCCCGCCTTGGGCGACCCCGCGACGAAGCAGTGGGCTCATCTCGAGAACGCCGGTGGGAGCTACGCGACCCGTCAGGTCATCGACCTGCTGAGTGATCTGTTCTCGCGAGCGAAGGTGCAACCCGGCTGGGGTTCGGCGCCGTCGCAGCTTGCTGCCGCGGCGATGGAGCGTTCCCGGCTGGTGATGGCGGCCACGTTCAACGCCGATCCCGATGAGATCCACTTCGGACCCTCGACCAGCCAGAACACCTACGTACTCGCCCAGGCCATGCGGCCGATGTGGGACGACGGCGACGAGATCGTGGTCACCGAACAGGACCACGAGGCGAACTCCGGGGTGTGGCGACGGCTGGCCGGCACCGAGATCGTGGTCCGGGAGTGGAAGGTCGACCCGCAGACCGGCCTCCTCGATCCCTCCGAGCTCGACGAGTTGATCGGCGAACGCACGCGGATTAGTTGCTGTGGGCCACGCCTCGAACGTCGCGGCCACGATCAACCCGGTGGCCGACATCGCGGCGAAGGTCCACGCGGTCGGTGGGCATGTCGTCGTCGACGGTGTGTACTTCGCCCCGCACGGAGCGGTGGATGTCGAGGCGCTCGACTGCGACGTCTACCTCTACAGCGCCTACAAGACCTACGGCCCCCATGTCGGGATGATGTACACCCGGCGTTCGCTGCTCGATGAAGTCGCTCATCAGGGCCACTTCTTCAACGAGTCTCGTGCCGACACCCGTCTCACTCCCGCGGGCCCGGACCACGCGGTGATCGGGGCCACCGCGGGCATCGCCGACTACTACGACATGCTTCATGCCCACCACTTCGAGGAGTCGGCGACGCCGGTTGATCGGATGCGGGCGGTGGGGGGCCTGTTCGCCGAGCACGAGAGAGGGTTGGCCTCCCCGCTGCTCGAATTCCTGGCCGCCCGCGATGGTGTACGGGTGATCGGTGCCCTCACCGCGGATCCCGCGGTGCGGGCGCCGACCATCGCCTTTCACTCCACCCGCCGGTCATCGGCGGACGTCTACGACGCCCTGATCGCGGCCCAGGTGTCGTGTGGACACGGTCACTTCTACGCCCACCGGCTGGTCACCGCGCTGGGCCTCGACCCCGACGACGGTGTCGTACGCCTGTCGATGGTGCACTACAACACGGCTGAAGAGGTCGCCCGGGCGCTCACGGTGCTCGACGCCGCAGTCGCGAACAGCGCGAATATCCCGGCTGATCTTCTCAGCGGCGCCCTCGCGTGGATCTCCTTCGAGCGGGGCTTGATGCTCAAGGATGCCGGTCGAAGCAGCGAGGCGCTCGCCGCCATCGACGCGGCCCTCCCTCGTTTGGCCCCGCCGGAGAGAGTCTAAGGCTCGCCCTCGGCCAGCGCTCGCAACGCATCGCCGCGCAGGCGGTAGAACTGCCAGCTCTCCATGTGCTCGCCGCCGAGGCGGTGGTAGAAATCGCGGGCCGGGTTGTCGTCGGTGACCAGCTGGATCGGCCGGTCGTAGCCTTTCAGCGCCGTTCCCGGTGGCGCCAATACCGCGATCGCGCCGCGTGATACCGCCTGATCAATATAGGCGCGGCCGTCGGTGCGGCTGCCGGGCAGGGCGGCGAACAGGAATCCCGGCGCGACCTTGCGGCTGTCCACGGCCAAGCCGCTGATCTCGATGTCGTGTATCGCCGTTTGGTCCATTACCTTGACCGAATCCTGCATCAAATCAGTTAGCCGCAACTTTCTCTGCCTTCGCGCTCGCGCGGACATAAAGAAGCTCGCTTTCCTCGTCTTCCGGTTTCGTCCGGATCGGCGCGATGCCCAGCAACGGGCCAATTTGCTCGATCACGCGGCGCACCGCTGGGGCCGCTACCCAGCCACCGGTGGCGTAGTTGAATGTGGCGGCGTTGCCCTTCGGCTCGTCCACCATGACGAAAACCACATAGCGTGGATTGTTCATGGGAAAGGCGCTGATAAAGGAGGCGACGCGCGCGTCACGCGCATACTTGCCGCCGACCAACTTGTCCGCGGTGCCCGTCTTGCCGCCGACCATGTACCCTTCCGCATTGGCTTTCCTGCCGGTGCCGCGGGTAACGACGAGGCGCAAGAGCTGGCGCATCTGTCGCGATGTCCGCTTGCTAAGCACGCGCGTGCCGGCCACCTCGATGCCTGCCGGCAGCCGTAGCAAGGTCGCGGGGCGCAAAATGCCGCCATTGACGACCGCCGCGACCGCCGAGACGAGTTGCACCGGTGTCACTGCTATGCCGTGCCCATAAGAGATGGTCAGCGTGTTGATTTCGCGCCAGGGCGAGGGCAGAAGCGGCGGGCTGACCTCGCTCAATTCGATGTCCGACGCCCGCGTGAGGCCAAGCTTGCTCAGGAATGCCTTCTGCGCCGAGGTGCCGGCGTCCTTGGCCATGAGAGCGGTGCCGATATTGCTGGAGTAAATGAAGATCTCGGGGACCGACATCCACCTGTTCTTGGGCTTGAAATCGGTGATCGAGAAACGCCCCACGCGGATCGGCTTGCTAGTATCGTAACCGTCGTTCAACGTGGCCGTGCCGCTATCTAGGGTTTGCGCGGTGGTGAAGATCTCGAAGACCGAACCCATCTCGTAAAGGCCGAGGCTGGCGCGGTTGAATCGCGCGTTGCTCGACGCCGTGCCGGCGCGACCGGGGTCGAAGCCGGGCAGGGACGACATGGCCAAGGTCTCGCCGGTCCGCACATCCAACACCACGCCGGCCGCGGCGATGGCGTCGAACTCCTTCATCGTTGCCGCCAATTCCTGGGTCAGGATATGTTGAACCCGAACATCCAAACTCAAACGAACCGGCGCCGCGCTTTCCTTCAGGACATCGTTGAAGGACCGCTCGATGCCGGCTAGCCCTTCGGTATCGACATTGGTAAAGCCGACAACGTGGGCGGCCAGATTGCCGTTCGGATAGACGCGCTGAACCTCGCGCCGGAAATTGAGACCGGGAATGCCCAAGCGATTGATCTCGTAGTGCTCGCGCGGGGTCAGGTTTCGCTTGATCCACACGAAGCCCCGATCGCTGGCCAGCTTGGCCTGAATTTCGGTGCGTGCCACCGTAGGT
>CALCCX010000513.1 GCA_937900165.1 uncultured Acidimicrobiia bacterium
GCCGCCCATTCGTCTTCGGTGAAGTCGAGAGCGGCCTCCGACAAGGAATAGAAGCCGACCCGGTCGAGGATGCCCTGGTAACGACCCTTGAGGGCCGGACCCAACTCATCGAGTGGCGCCACCACCGCCACCTCGTCCACCACCTCGTCTGGTATTACCTCCGCCATCTCCTTCCACTGCCCTCTTTTGGACATCGCAGTCAGAGTAGGACCGAAGTCCCAGCCATTGACTTCGAGAACCGGCCGATAGGACGGGGTCGAGGCGTAGAACGACACCTGCTGCTTCACGTACTGACGCATGCGATCCATCTGGGCCTGGTCGCGCCCAGTAACCACAAACACAACAGACGCCATCTCAACATCGTCGACAGAGCGGCCGGCGCCGGAGGCTCCTAGCTCGATATTCGGTATGACGATTTCTCGCAAATATCGAACCGTATGGAACGGGTGAGCATGAAAGCCGTCGCACAATTCGCCCGCCAACCTGGACATATAAGGGCCAACCCCCGCCATGTAGATCGGCACCTGAGGTTTTTCGATCGGTCCAGGATCGAAGAATGGACTCATGAGGGTCAGCGAGTAGTAGTCGCCTTGGAAATTGAGCGTGGTTCCGTTCTGCCAGGTGTCCCAAATCGCCCTCACAGCTTGCACGAACTCGCCCATCTTTGGCCCAGGACTCTCCCAAGGCATCGAGAATCGCCGGGTGATGTGTGCCTTGACCTGTGTACCAAGCCCAAGATAGAAACGGCCACCGGTCAGCTCGGCGAGATCCCAAGCGGTCATTGCGACAACCATCGGCGATCGAGCAAAGGCGACGGCGATCGCCGTGCCGTAGTCGATCCCCTGAACCTGGTGGGCCGCTGCGGCGAGGGGCAGGAAAGGCTCGTGACCTGTATCCGCCGAAAACACCCCGTCATAGCCGAGCGTTTTGGCACGGGCGGCGGCATCGGCGGCCTCCCGGATAGAACCAGACGCCAGGTAGTGGTCGACCTTCATCTGCCTCTCCTTCACCGTATTGTCGATGCGCAGCGTACCCCTGAACCGAATCTGGTTTGCCGTTACCCGGAACTGATCGTTAGGGTCGCGACTCCTGCTCCGCGCTGGAGCAGTCAATGACGACCAGGAGACCGTTCCCTGGTCCTGATCTGCGAGGCGGAGGTTCGTGCGTTCTCTGCGCTGGAGCGCGTTCATCAGTTGGCTCATCGTTGCGAGCCTGGCAACCGCGGGGTTCGCCGCGTTCTCGCCGCGCCCGACCACGCCACCCCCCACTACGGTCCAATCGACCGGTCCTGACGTAGGCAATGATGCAGGCCGAGTCCTCGCGATGGCATTCATGTCCGCCAGCGGCGACGTCCGAGCCCAAGCGGCACCGATCAACCCACCGCCACTGGCTGGGCCAAGCGTCGACTTCCAGACGTCGCCTCCAGCCAGACCGACGTCGACAACGGTGGTGGTGGCCACGACCACCCATCACCCTCCGATTTCCTGGCCCTCCGGGTCCAGGTGTTTGGCTTCGTGGTACGGGCCGGGCTTTGATGGGAGGACGGCCGCAAGTGGTGAAACCTTCGATTCCTCCGCGATGACAGGGGCCTTGCACAATGTCGAGTTCGATACCCTGGTGACCGTGACCCGGCCTGATACCGGCGCCAGTGTCGTGATACGGATCAATGATCGTGGCCCATATGAGTGGCGAGGAGCCTGGTACCGGCATCCAACCCGCTGCATCGATCTTTCCGAAGCGGCCATGCGCGCTCTTGGTGGAATCGAAATGGGCATCTTGTCGGTTACGATTGAGTACTGACCACAGACGTTGGACACGAATGAAGAGATTGGCTCGGGTCTTCGGATTATTAGGCGGGATCGGCGCGATCGCCTACCTTCTGCGCGACCGGCTCATTTCGTTGACCGCGCCCCGCGAGCCAGAGCCACCACGCTTCCAACCCATCCCACCCCACCACGACGGCCAGCCAGGTGGTGACCATCAGGCCAAGGGCACTGCCCCGACCAACACGCAAGACGATCTGACGATCATCCTTGGGATCGGTCCAAGTTACGCAGCCCGTTTGGCGGACGCGGGAGTTACCGGCTTGGCCGATCTCGCCAGCAGGACTCCGAGCGATTTGGCCGACGAGATCGACATCGCAGAATCCAAGGTCGCCGAGTGGATTCGCGAGGCGGCAAGCCGATAGAAGTGTGCTGAGCCACTCTGCGAACAAGCGACCACGAACGAATTTCACGCCACGATCATCCGGGAAGGGACCCAGCCGACCCCTCACGGAACAGCTACTGGTTGCTTCACTCGAGGGCGGCGAATCCTCCACCCGTATGCCAAAAAATGACGTGATCGTCGGAGTCGAAACGGCCTC
>CALCCX010000514.1 GCA_937900165.1 uncultured Acidimicrobiia bacterium
GAGGGTAGTTGACAGGCGACGTGGTCATGTCGGAGGAGTACACGAGACGGCGAGAAACGAGAGGGCAGGGGGGTGTGGGGGGGGTGGGGTGGGGGGGGGGTGGGGTGGTGGTGTGTTTTTTTTTTTAATGATACGGCGACCACCGAGATCTACACTCTTTCCCTACACGACGCTCTTCCGATCTACACGCTGATTGCCGGACCGGGAGCAGAAGGAAGGGCGTTAAGGCTCGCCGAGGCGGGTGTCGCCGTGGTCTGCATGCACACCAATTTCGACGCTGCAACAGGAGGGACCGCCGATTCGTTGGCAGCCGCGCTCGGGTTGAGCGACGTCATTCCGTTCGGAAGGTTCGACGATGCACACGATGTTGACGGAAGCGAGGGATTGATTGGCAGGGTCGGAACGGTGTCCCCGCAGTCACTCGGTGCCCTGGCACGCACCGTCGGCAGGGTCCTGCGGTCCGAGGCGCGGATCGCAGGGCGGTCCGCAGGACCGGTCAACAGAGTGGCCGTGCTGCCCGGTTCGGGGTCAGACTTCATTGGTGCCGCCGCGTCCACTTCGTGTGATGTCCTCGTTACTGGCGATGTCTCCCATCATCGGGCTCGGGAAGCAATAGAGATGGGCATTTGCGTCATCGACCCCGGCCACGCGCCGACCGAACGACCAGGCGTCGCAGCGTTGTACTCTTTCGTCGAGTCGATCGTCGGTGAAGCGATCGACATGACGGCAATCGATGACAGTCCTTGGGAGACCGATTGATGGAAGAGTTGCAGAGTCTCGCCGACCTGCTCGATCTGCAGGAGGTCGACTCGGCGATCGACAAGCTCCTCGACGATCGACAAAACCTGCCTGCGCTTCAGCAGTACAAGGTGGCCCATGCAGACGCGGTGGCAAAAGGCAAGGCGCGCCAAGCCGCTGAGGACCACAGCAAGGTCGTTTCCCTGGACGCCGACAAGTTGGCAGGCGAGTTGGAGATCGCCGAGGTGAAGCTCGATCGGCAGGAACAACGGTTATTCGCAGGTGGGATGAATGCCAAGGAGACCGAAAATATGCGCCAGGACGTCGCATCGCTTCGGATCTCGAAATCCAACATGGAAGATCGGGTGCTAGAGCTACTCGACATCAGCGAGACCGCCGAGATTGCACTTTCGGTTGCAGGCAAGGCCCTTGCTGCGGCGGAGGAGGAAGAACGCGGGTTCGAGGAGATGATCGCAGACGCCTGGAAATCAATTGACGCGATGATCGCCCGAAAAGAGGTTAGGAAAGCTGAGATCGTTCCGTCTGTCGCTCCTGATCTGCTCGAGTTGTATACAGACCTGCGAAATCGCAGGGGTGGAGTCGTCGTCGGGGCCCTGGAACACAGCACCTGCGGAGCCTGCCACCTTGAACTCTCGGCGGCAGAGCATCATGAGGCGATCCAAGAAAACCCACCTCGCTGCGTGCATTGCGGAGCCATCCTCGTCCCATGATCCTCTGGCATTTGGCCGGGACGGTGTTTCTGTTTCGCTGGATCTTTCGCGATCCGAATGCGGACCTACGCTATGTTGCCCTCGGTGGACTTCTGTCGGATCTGATCGACAAACCGATAGGTGTCATCTTGTTTTCCGACGCATTTGGCACCGGCCGCGTTTTCGGTCACACGCTTGGATTCGCGGTCCTGGTGATGACCGTTGGGATGGTGGCGACCTCGAGGGGAACCGCAGCCCGCCGCAAGATGATCACCGTGTCGGCAGGGGTCCTATTTCATCTCTTGTTGGATGGCATGTGGTCCATGCCCGAAACATTGTTCTGGCCATTGTTTGGGACCGAGTTCCCGCGTTTCGGGGGTGACTATTGGGGTGGGTTCCTGGGGCGGATATTTTCGAGTCCCCTGACCCTCGTCCAAGAAGCGGCGGGGTTCTTGTACCTCTTGTCCTTGTCGGTTGGAGCCGGACTTTCTCGGCCATCGGCGCGTAGAAGGTTGTACACCGAAGGCCGGATCGTGATCGAGGAGCCAGTTGAATGAGTCGTGCCAGGGGTCTGGTGGCAGTGGCGACAGTGCTGTGCACTGCGATCCTGGTGGGCGCGTGCGGATCAACAGCCGTCACCGAATCATCCCTTGCGTCAACGAATCCGCCAGAGCCGCTCGGATCTGCGGAAGTGCTTCGGGCGCTGGTGGATGCTCTCGGCGAGGGCGACTTTGCTGGAACCGAGCCGTACGTCGATGGCGACCAGCTCGCCCTGCTGACTTTCATCGACGGGACCTCACCAGACAGGGTTGCCTCGATGGTCCAAGGCAGGGTTCCAAGCGAGGTACTGGAGTCGTTCTGGAGGGCCTTTTCCGAATCGGTCGCCGACATGTCCGGTCAGTCGATCGGTCGCCTCGAAGTCGGTGAGCCGAAACCGATTGGTGACGAAGGCGAATTCGTTTCAATCGATACCAGCCTCGGAGCAAGCGGACGGGTCTCGCCCTGGGTGATCCGATCGACCGGCGAGGGTTGGAAGGTCGACCTGTTGGCAACTTTCGGGGGAGCGCTTGCCCCCAATTTGTGGGAGTGGATCGAATCCCTGCCGGAAGGCGACGCCAGGTCGATCGTGGTGGATGTGGTGGCCGCCAACCAGGCTTCATTCGCCGTCGCCCGTCAGTTGGGGGAGGGCCGTTTGCCAGACGTCGCCATCGAGGCGCTCCAACAACTCGAGAATCGATAGCGTGGCTCTCAGGTCCGGTCGGCTGCAATCTGCCGCATACGGGGGAGGACCTCTGCTCCCAGTAGATCGATCAAACCCTCCTGATCGAGCGAAGCCATCTGGAACGTGACGATGTCCGCATGGAGATCCTCGACGAGCGGTCGATAGGTGGCGACGATCTCATCCGCGTTGGTGACCTTCGAATATCGGTCGAGGATCTCGGATCGAGGCATTTCGTCCGCTCGTTCTCGCAAGGTCTTCGGATCGACGGCCTCGAGGCGGCCAGGGGCGCGAAGTCCCCTCCATGGGATCAGGACCTGCCAGGCCTCTTCGTCGTCGTTGGCCATGATCGACCAACGGGTGGCGAGAATCTTCGGGGTAGGTCGTCCGGCCTCGGCTGCCGCCGCCTTGGCCGGCTCTACCACTCGCTCGAAGGTGACGGCCGGATCCTTCACCGATGTGACGATTCCCTCAGCCTTGCGAGCCGCCAGGGCGGCCGATTTCGGGCCACCGGCCGCCAGATAGATCGGGACGGACCCGACCGGAGGTGAATACAACTTCGCTCGGTCAGTGGTGTAGTACTCGCCGCCATAGGTGAGCTTCTCGCCGTCGAGCAGGGCCCGCATGATTTCTAGCGCCTCGGTCATCCGAGCGGCTCGTTCTGCGTACGCAGGGAAGTCGAATCCGAGTGGGCCCTCGTTGATGTTCTCTCCGGTTCCGACTCCGAGATTGAACCGGCCTCCACTGAGACGATCCAGCGTGGCGGACGCCTGAGCGACGACCGCAGGATGGAACCGCCACAGCGGAGTGGTCACCCCGGTGGCGAAAGAGATGTGTTCGGTTGCCTGGGCCATCGCGCCGATCGTCGAGAAGGCAAACCCGGCTGCCGAAACATCGTCCACCCAGGGATGGAAGTGTTCCGATACGACCACCATGTCGAAACCGGCGGCCTCGGCAAGTTGCGCGTGCCGGACCAGCTGTTCCGGGTGCCATTGTTCATGCCCACAGAAATACGCAAACTGAGTCATGGTGAATCCTGACCGACGGTGTCTTGGTTCTCGCACCTTAGATGGTTGACGCGCGTCTGAGGACCGATCGGATTGTTCGGTTCACGCGCAGTGTCGCCGAGATCGTGTCTACAGCGTCTACGAGATTGGGCGGGCCGGCTGACGGGCAATCAAGGCGTGGAGCCGTCGGTGGAGACGATGGTGGTTGGCCCGGACGAATCGGTCACTACAGGTGCGGTCGTAGGGGTTGAGCTGTCGGCCTGTGAAGTGGCAGTCGTGGAGGAAGTCTCAGCGGTGGTGCGGGAGGTCTCGGACGGAGCGAGGGTCGCCCTGGTGGTAGTTAGCTCCGCGATCGAAGTATCTATCACCGTTGTGGTTGAAGCGAAGCTGTCGTCGACGAGCGTTGTCTCAGTCGCGTCCCCACCAGAACTGCTGAACACAGCCAAACCCACGATCCCTACGAGTACGGCGGCGGCGACGCCTCCCCAGACGCGACGGTCCGTCATCCAATTAGCAGATAGCCATTCCGGCAAGTAGACCCCCGTTCAACCGGGCGCCAGTCAAGGCAGGCGTCGATCATCTGTCAAGATCACCGGAACTCGTCAGGCTGGAAAAGGTCTCGTGCCTACCAGACCGGCCACGGAAGGGCAGGCCGGTCGTCAGGCGGCTCCGGGTGGCGCGGTGTGGATAGGAGAGCCCTAGTGCGACTTACCAGGGCCGCCGCCTCCTGTTCGCTCAGCAGGTCCGCTACGCGCTCAGTCAAGCCATTGCGGAGAGCCTCCAGAAATCGCTCGGCCGCTCGAACCATCTCGTTCGGCAACGCTGCGCCGGCGAAGTTCCAGAGCACGGTCCTCAGCTTGGGCTCATCGTGGAGGCTGATACCGTGATCGATACACCAGAGGCGGCCATCCCGGGCGTCACCGATCAGATGGCCTGCCTTGCGATCCGCGTTGTTGATCAGAATGTCGAGTACCGCTACCGGCCAGAGGCTGGGGTCCGCCTCATTGATCAGCGGGGCAGGATTGAATTCTGGGTCCTCTTCGATGAAACGCTGAATTGACCCGGCCCCAAAAGGCCCATCCCCGATCACGGTCTCAGGTACGAGTCCAAATCCGAGGGCTTCGGAAACCTCAAAGGTGAGGGCTTCGCGTGCAGCCAATGTGCCTGGACCAAAATCCCACAGCGGCTGTTCTCCCTTGATCGGCTTGTACACCACGAGCGTGCCGTCTTCCAGGCGGCCGAGCAGAGTCGCATTGGAGGCCTGGGGGAGCCGGCCGACCACCTCGGCGACCCGCCATTCGGTCATGTCGCCGGGTGGTGACCGTTGGAGGATGGGCATCGGTGTCCATCTGGATTCTCCGGCAACCGGCATTTTGGGCAGATCGGTCGGCCGGAGTGGACCTCATCCAGAGCCTGGATCGACATCGCTCTCAGTTGTTCTGGGGCGACCTGGAAGGTGGTTTGGCTCGGCTCGTCATCAGATTCCGAGTCCTGAAGGATGACCACTATCAGCGAACCCCCCTCGTCCATACGCAGAGCCATTCCCCCCACCCGGAATCGCACATCGCCAGGATCTGTAGGCCATGGCAGTTCCGCTGGGCCATTGACGAGGTGTTCAACTGCGGCTTCATCCACCGAGAGGCCGGATCGTTCGATCGTCTCCAGGCTCTGTCTGGCCAACGCCTCGACCTGACCCTTTTCTAGCAGAAACCAGCTCGGCTGACCCGCGCATTCGATGTAGATGTAGAAGGTCCGAGCACCCGGCTCTCCGATGGCGCCTGCCATGAATCTCTCCGCTGGTCCCAGGTCGCTCATCTGGGTACCTCGGTGAATGAGTTCACGGTGCTGATCGTCGGCTGCCCTTTACTTGGAAGGTGGAGGATGGTGATTGATGCAGGCGAAATGGACAACCGTTGAAAGAGGTCGAGGGGCTGGCCGAGATAGTGACTGATAACGAGCTTGATCACGTCCGAATGACTGACGATCGCCGCTGTTTCGTTTCCGGTTCGCTCGCCTATTGCGCCTACTGCTGCCACCGCTCGATACTGGGCGTCCGTGAACGATTCTCCGCCGGGAAACCTGACTCTGGACGGCACCGATTGAACCTCTGACCACAGGCGGGTTTGGCGCAGCGATTTCAACGTTCGGCCGGCCCAGCGGCCGAAGTCGATTTCGAGGACGCCCTCCTCGATTTCCGGAGTCAAACCGTGCGGATCCGCGATGATCTCTGCCGTCTCCAGTGTCCGCTCGATTGGGGACGTGTACACCGCCGCAAATCGTACTTTCGTGAGGAGTTTGGCCGTTTCGGACGCGATCACTTCACCCTTGGATCCAAGTGAGACACCACCTTGCCTTCCGGTGAGTCTCGAACCGGTTTCGGGAGTTGGAGCATGTCGAATGAGGAGAATGCGCGCCATCGGCTGGCGAGGATACTGGACTGGCCGGCTAGCGGAAACAGCTGAAAAGGAGAGGGATCAGGAAGGACGGCTACCAAGCGGGAGGATGTTCTCGGCCAGGTTGTTCGCGACCCGATTCACCAATGTGGACACTGTGTGCTCGCGGACCTGATCGGCGGCGATCGGGACAAGCAACTCTTGCAGCGGATCGACGTCGTGATTGTCCCGGTCCAACCACTGATCCCAATCACTGGGCGGCAGGATGACCGGCATCCGGGTGTGGATGGGGGCCAGAACGGAATTGGCGGTGGTGGTGATGATGGCGCAGCTCCGCACCCACGAATCCGTGTCAGGATCTCTCCACGATGCCCATATTCCCGCGAATGCCATGGGTTGGCCATTGCTCATCGTGACGTAGTGGGGAGGCATGCGCTGCTCCTTGGGCTCCCACTCGAAGAAACCGTCGGCCGGGAGGATGCAACGCCTTCGCAAAAACGACTCATGAAAGGTCGGTTTGCCGGCGACGGATTCGGCCCTCGCATTGATGTTCAATGGTCCTTTCCGGTCCTTGGCCCAATGGGGAATCAGACCCCAGCGGAAACTTCCGATTTGTCTTTCACCGCCGTGTTCGGCAACCGCGTATACCTGGTCGGTGGGTGCGACATTGAAACTCGGAGATCGGAAGAGCGTCGTGTAGGGAAAGAGTGTAGATCTCGGTGGTCGCCGTATCATTAAAAAAAAAAAAACAAGAGAGAAAAAAAAAAAAAAAAAAACAGCTTATATACATGATCATAGTATCACTC
>CALCCX010000515.1 GCA_937900165.1 uncultured Acidimicrobiia bacterium
TCTGAGAATTGTTTTGTTTTTTTTTTTCAAGCAGAAGACGGCATACGAGATATATCAGTGTGACTGGAGTTCAGACGTGTGCTCTTCCGATCTGTCGACACCGAGACCGAACGCGCCGAGCGGCAACGCTACCTCAATACCGTGCAACGTTCGGTCGCGCATGGACTCGTGACCCACACAAAGGTGCTTACTGGACCGCAGGTGGGCAAAGAACTCTCCCTCGAGCTCGACGATGAGACGTCTCTTGTCATGCTCACCGAAGCCACCCTGGCGCCCCATGGGGGACATTTTGGCTCTATCGCGGAGCAGATCGTCAGGACCAGCACCCGTCCATCGCTCCTCATCGGACCCAAGGTCTCGGCTGCACTCACCGACATCCGCAGAGTGCTCCTAGCGGTCGACGGCTCGGAGACCGCGGAGCGGGCAATTTCGGCCGCCTGCGATATGGCAGCCGCATTCTCGGCCCAAATGTGGGTGGTTACCGTTGTCTCGGCCGAGCAGGCAGTCGCAGCGGCGCGCCTCGGCTCGATCGTGGAAACCAACTATGTCCGTGGCATCGCAGAACGGGCGTGCCCTGGCTCATCGGTCGAGTACGACGTACTTCACAATGATGACCCCGTTGCCGGGATCCTCGACTTCGCAAACGAGTCCGACATCATCGTGGTGACCACCCATGGGCGCTCCGGAGTGGCTCGCCTGGTCGCCGGATCAGTCACCTCTGGAGTGATCCGAAAGGCTCTGCGACCTGTTGTCGTCGTGCCGCCATTGTTTCAAGGCCAGTCCGACGACCATGAGGGACCACCATGATCATCCGTTCGCTAGTTGGCAATGCCGCCCATGTGTGTGGGCTGGAGACCACCTTGACAGAGGCAGCCACCGAGATGGTCCGCAACGACGTCGGATCGCTAGCGGTCATCGACGGGAGCAGCCTCGTCGGTATCGTCACTGAGCGCGACATTCTCGAGGCGGTAGCGGAAGAGACGGACCTCGGCAGCGAAGCGGTGTCTGCATGGATGACGGCCGACCCGGACACCGTTTCCGGAGACCTGGAAGTAGACGACGCCGTCGAGTGGCTATTGGCGACCGGATACCGCCACTTGCCGGTCGTCGATGACGGAACGTTGTTCGGTGTAGCGTCGATCAAAGACCTGCTCTGGGCCATCTCGGCGGATCCCTCTGGGAAGTGATTTCGACCGGGTACAGGGCCGGTCTCGGCCGCCTGCAACCCTGTTCGAGAATCGCCAGCCAAATTGTCCCTGTCCAAGCAGGGACATATTGGCGTACGATCTTGTGACAGGGCTGTTTGACCAGAAAGGGTTTGCACGGGAGGTGTGACATGCCAGATGCACTTGCAACATCGAAGGCAATCTTCGATGAGCTGGCCGGCAACGCAGGTGAAAAACTGATCGCCATGCGAGCATGGACAGGCGATACTTGGGGGCCGACCGACGCCGCTGCGACGATTGTGCTCCAGCATCCCGGTGCTCTACGAGCGCTGTTTGCCCAGCCACGGGACCTCGAGGCCGGCGAGGCCTACATCTTCAACGATGTCGACATCGAGGGAGACATCATAGCGGCGCTTGAATTCGCCGACCGGCTCCAAGCAATTCGAGATCATCAACTGCGCGCCTTGAACTTGATGAGGAAGCTACGGACTCTGCCGGCTGCCAACCGACGGTCAGAGCACGTAAGACCGTCTAGCCGTGGCCGACTACACACAAAGCGACGTGACTCGAGGTCGGTAACCGCTCACTACAACACCGGCAACGAATTCTTCCAGCTCTTCTTGGACCCGCTCATGGTTTATTCGTCTGCTGCGTTCCTCGATCCATCCGAGCCACTGGCCGATGCGCAGGTCCGCAAGCTCGATCTCATTTGTCGCAAGCTCGAGCTGAGATCTGGTCAACAGATGCTCGACATCGGTTCAGGCTGGGGCGCACTCGCGATTCACGCCGCCCAGAATTACGGTGTTTCGGTCCTTGGAGTCACGCTCAGCGGCCCTCAGGCCGAGTTGGCGGCGACGCGGGCCAAGGAAGCCCACGTTGAACACCTGGTCCGTTTCGAGGTCATGGACTACCGGACGGTGGAGGGCTCGTTCGACGCTATCAGCTCGGTTGGAATGTTCGAACACGTTGGCAGAGGCCAGCTGAACAGGTATTTTGGGCACGTCGAAGAGTTGCTCGAGCCAAACGGAGCTTTCCTGAACCACGGGATCGTGATGAGGGACCGCAACTGGAACGGGGCCACACCGACGTTTGTGAATACATACGTCTTTCCAGATGGCGAGCTCGAGACGATCGACCACGTCGTTGGTAGGGCTGAGGATGCCGGATTCGAGTTGAGAGATGCGGAATCTCTACGAACCTCCTATGCCCTGACATTGCGTCATTGGGTAGCCAACCTGGAGGCCAACCGGTCCGCAGCCGTCGCATTCTCTGACGAGGCGACCTACCGGATCTGGAGGCTGTATATGGCGGGCTCAACTCTCGGATTCGAGGCGGGAGGGCTATCCGTGTACCAACTTCTCCTGCAACGCCCAAGCCGGCCTTGGAGCTTCGGTCGAGCCAATCTATTGGCCGGCGACGATACGAGACAGACTACAAGGTCAGGTGTCCACTAGATACGGAGGCCGTCAGCAAGGGCTCGGTTGAATTCCTTGCCTTGCAAGGCACCCAGGAACGCCGTGGCGGGCCGCGATCGCGCAGCGCAGGTGACCGGCACGCGTTTTGGGCCCCATTGCCAGGGCCCAAAAC
>CALCCX010000516.1 GCA_937900165.1 uncultured Acidimicrobiia bacterium
ATCTCACAGCACAACCCGCGTTACAACCATCGGTCGAAGAAGCCACGATCACTCCACTGGGTGAGGCTCACCGCAGAAAAGTTCCCTCGCCTCTCCGTCACGAGAACACACGATGGCGGGATACTGCACCTTGGCCCGTTCAGGAACCGCCGTCAGGCCGAGTCCGTGATGTACGCCATATGGGATGTCAGCCCGATTCGTCGATGCACGACACCAGGTAAGGGATGCGGTTTCGCACAGCTTGGTGTTGCGGTATGTCCACATGACGGATCGGTGTCGGAAGCCGACTATCAGAACATCGTTGCGGAACTTGTCGATGCGATCGAACGCGACGCCGGTCCATGCTTCGAGCGCTTGATGTCGGCCATGACCACACTCGTCGATCACCATCGCTTCGAGGATGCTGCGCTACTGAGAGACCGCTGGAAATCGTTGAACCTTGCGTTGACCAACCGTAGGACGTGGAATTCTCTTCAACAGGCCGGGCGTATCGAGGCGACCGGCCCAGACGGTGTGAGCGTCGTCATCGAACGAGGTCGCCTGGTCGCGGCATTGCCGAGCGCACACCCGATGCCTCTCGTCGTATCCGGGGATTCCGGCGAGAGGCGGGCCACCGTTTCCGTGGCCGCGATCGAGGAGGCTGTAATCATCTGGCGATGGTTGAACAGTCCCCAGATAGAGATCACAACCGTGACAGGCACGCTCGCATGCCCCTCGGTGCGGATCCCGACACTCGTCGCTTCTGGGTGATTCAGGCATGACTAGATATCTCGCCGTACCGCAGATTGGTTATTGCCGACCACGCGTTGTGGCAGTAGCGTTGACTGCACCTCAAATGAGGCGAGAGACCTATGTGTTATCTCGTCTCACGAAGGTTGAATAGACATCGGACTGTCGAGTCCGTCGGATAGGGCTTATCCGACGGCGGCACGTAGTACAAAGGGCTCAGGGCTTGAGCCGAAGCGGGGCCGGGAAATATCCCCGGTACAAAGGGTTGGAGGAAGGCGCCATGCCGCATACATGGTTCCCCAGCAATGGGGTTTATCGACGGGTGTCCTATGCCGCCCGCGCGGCTCTTCTCGCGTTCGCGACGTTGGTGGTCATCCCTGGTGCCGTGGCACCGGCGTATGGCGCCGCCGGGAATGAAGCTGTCGCCCCATGTGGCGCTGATGGTCAGGACGCTGATGTTCAGGAAAATGACCTTGCCTGCTTGCCGGAGCTCAGCATCGAGAAGTCGA
>CALCCX010000517.1 GCA_937900165.1 uncultured Acidimicrobiia bacterium
AGTGTAGAACAGAGTTAACATGGTACTGTCGTTGTATGTGTAGCTTAGTGTTTGTTTTTTTTTTCAAGCAGAAGACGGCATACGAGATATATCAGTGTGACTGGAGTTCAGACGTGTGCTCTTCCGATCTGATCGGTTCGCCTTAACCCGACAGCACTAAGGAGGATGTCATGGCGCGATATGTCGATCGATTTTCGCTCGCCGGCCGACGCGCATTGGTCACCGGCGCGTCGAAAGGCATCGGGCTGGAGATTTGCGCTGTATTGGCTGACGCGGGCGCGGATATCGTCGCGGTGGCTCGTGACGCGGAGGGCCTTGCCGCGGCGCGGAAGGCGGTCGAGCGTGAGGGACGGGAATGCCTCACAATCGAGGCCGATATGGCGTCCGTCGACGGCCCGCGCGACGCGGCGCAACAGGCTTTGGCCCATTTCGGGATGATCGAGATTCTGGTCAACAATGCCGGGATCTCGACGCCGAATTCGCTTTTGGAAACGAAGGTCGAAGATTGGGATCAGATCATGGCGGTCAATCTGAGGGCGCCGTTTCTCCTGACCCAAGCCCTGGGACCGAAGATGATCGAGCGCGGACTCGGCAAAATCATCAATATCTCATCGCAGACGGGCGTGGTGGCGATCGACGATCATTGTGCCTATGCGGCGTCCAAGAACGGCCTCAACGCGCTGACAAAATCCATTACCTGTGAGTGGGCAAAACATAATATCCAATGCAACGCGATCTGTCCGACGGTGATCTTGACGCCGATGGGAGAAAAGGTCTGGGGGGAGCCGGCGAAGGGCGACCCGATGAAGGCCAAGATCCCGGCGGGACGCTTTGGGCGGCCGGCGGAGGTCGCCGATCTGGTGCTCTATCTGGCTTCGCCGGCGTCGGACCTGATCAATGGCGATACGATCATGATCGATGGCGGCTATACCGCACTCTAGCAGGCTGCTGAAGAAGTCTGCTAGGCCTCAGGGCATTTGGATCTGCACCTTGATGGCCGTTGGCGGCGCACTGCGGGCGTAGTCAAATGCCTCGATGCTATCGGCGAAGTCGTAGGTGCCGGCGCAGTCGGCGAAGCTCCGCGCCTCGGCGGCGCGCTGGTCCTCCAGCCTGCGATGGATCGAGGCGGTGTGCAGCGCCTGGGCGTAGGCATAGGCGTCGGTCGGTCAGGCGGCCATCCGCCGGGCCAGCCCCGGCTGCGCGGGTTCCTGTTGCCGCCGTTCCAGGCGGGTGGTCGCAGCGGTGAGTTCGTCGCTGCGGAGCTTCCCCAGCTCGCCGATTCGTTGGTCGCCGGGCTGCCGGAGGGGAGCTTCGATCTGATGGCGGCCTACGCCCAGCCCCTGTCGGCCGGGGCCCTCGCCACGGTCCTCGGGCTCGACGAGTACGGCTTTGATCGCATGTGGAGCTGGTGCGAGGGGCTGTGCACCGACCTCGCCAACTTCGCCGACGATCCCGAACTGGCCGCGGTCGGCGAACGGACCAAGGCCGATCTCGGCGCGGCCCTCGCGGCCCGCCTCGAGCAGGGAGCCGACGACGACTCGGCCATCTCGTGGTTCACCGCCCACGGGGCGAGCGCGGATGAGGTCGTCAACAATGTGCGGCTGATGATCTCCGGTGGGATCAACGAACCCCGCGACGGGATCGGCCTCGTGGTGTGGATCCTGCTCACCCGGCCCGACGTTCGTGCCGAGATCGAGGCCGAGCCCAACCTGCTGCGCCGTCTCGTCGAGGAGGTCTTTCGGATCTACAGCCCGGTCGGCACCGTGACCCGTCAGGCGACCCGCGACGTCGAGCTCGGTGGTGTTGTCATCCCCGCCGGCGATCTCGTGGCCGGGGTCCTGCGCTCGGTCAACCTCGACGAGTCGCACTGGCACGACCCCACCACGATCGACCTCCACCGCCGCGAGGGATCCCACGCCGCGTTCGCCCTCGGCGCCCATCGCTGCCTGGGTGAGTGGCTCGGCCGTCAGGAGGTGAGGATCGGCGTCGAACGGCTACTGGCCGCGAAACCCGACCTCGTCATCGATCCCGACCACGACCTGGAGATCCACGGTTTCGAGTTTCGCGGCCCCCGCGAGCTCTGGGTCTCTGCCTGAGACGAGCTTGCCCGACCCGACTCCGGCGACTCTCGATCGGCGACTACGGATGCGACGACTGCCCGGTCCGGCCGCGGCCTCACTCGACCGCGGCAGGTCCAGCTCTACTTCGGACCCTGTCAGGGCTCTCCCGTATTGGCCTCGACAGCGGCTGTCACGGCGTTGGCCCACGCCTCGCTGATTGATCTCTGGCCGAGCCGCCGCTCGTCGACAAGGTAAGGCACGGTGGTGGTCAGCCCATTCGAGTGAACGAACACAACGAAGTATCGTTCACCCAACCACGTGCCGGCTCCGGGCGTTATCGGTGTCGACCGGGCTTCGTCCACAAGGACAGCCACCACTGGGGGATCGGTGATGGTCGCAAGTCGGGTGATGCCATCCGATTCCATATTGATGCCAATGCTGGTGATTTCAGCTGCGAAGTCCAGCGGATCGCTGCCCAGGGCCCGAAAGATGCGAACTCCGGTTGGCGTTACAGCCGCGATCGTCCGGTCTGTGGATTCGCCCGGTACGGAAAAGATCACGCTGCCGATAGCGACTCCCAATGCCTGGACGCCATCGACCTGCTCGGGTGGGGACTGGCCATCGAGCCCCATCTCCCTGCATCTCAATTCTCCTGTCACCTCGGCTAGTCGGTTTCCAAGCTGACCAATGGAAACGAGGCCGTCGTTGTAGTAGTCGAGTTGGTAGGTGCGCCCGTCGATTGCGATGGCTTCCGCGCAATCGACAAGCTGCGAACCGGTCGGTGCCGTTCGCGCCGAAGGCCAGATCACCGCGAGGCCGCCGACTATCGCTACCAGAACGACTGCCGCGACCGCGACGACGGGTCGCCGTTGGCGCGCTGCGGAACCGGCCGCCGTGA
>CALCCX010000518.1 GCA_937900165.1 uncultured Acidimicrobiia bacterium
AGCCGAGCGAGCAACAGGCCCAGACGCCTCCAAATACACACTGAGCGAGCCGGGCCTGGCGTTCGTGATGCTTCCGATGAAACTCCACCCCGACGTAGATGCGATGTCCGGAGTCAGAGGTATCGTTGAGGTAGCGCCCTGGTCGTCCTCATACGATGCTGTGACGGCGTACTGCTGGGCTGTGACCAGTTCGTTCACGCCGGTCAGCTCGGCTACAACATTGACTGTGCCGGCGGCGGGCGCGTCGAGCGAGCTGAGTTCCAGCGCTATACCGTTGGATTCGACCAGGGGAGCAAAGATGACAGAACTGTCAGTGTCGGTTGCTATCTCAAGGGAGTGGTCCAGGCCGCCGAGGCCCGACACCGAGATGATGTACACCTGCACGCCGAGCTCTTCAACAACGTTGACCGTTGCTGGGATCGGGTTACCGGCCACGTCGAGCACGGTGAACGACAGCCCGATGCCTAGTTCGGCGATGACGCTTGCCTGCATGTAGTCGCCACCCTCGGGGCTGAGCGGGACCGAAACGGGTCCGGACGCTAGAACCTCCACGTGGGTCACTGGCTGCTGTGCAGGGTCGCTGAGGCCACCACTGCTCGACTGGTACAGAGCCATGTTCCTCGTCGGCGCGACGGCGGGCACCAGGTCAAGAAGCGGTTGAGAAGATGCGGTCGTTGGGCCCAACTGATCACAGCCGGCTCCGTCGCCGGGCGCTACCCAGGGGTTGCCCGAATTCTGTGTGCCGTACAGCGCTGCGACCACTCGGCTAATCGGGCATGGGTCCGCCCGCATGGCGGTGTGGTTGAGCCCCTCGAACGCTGGCGATAGATGGTCCTGTGCGTCAACGGCGAACGCGCTTCCGACGCAAACCAACGTGTCACCACGTAGACACAGATTGAATGTATTACCGAGCGTGCATAGGGCGTCAGAGCACGCCCCCGCTGCCACATACTGCTCGTGTTCCGCTGACGGCGGGTAGAAGAGGTTGAAGAATTCCATATGCCCCTCCTGGAGGATCCAGACTCCGTCGCTTGGTCCGTCGCATGGGCCCATGCTTGGTTGGACGAACCCGAGGGATGGAAACTGCCGGGAAAGACACAGAAGGTCGGCAAGGTTGGATCCGCCGTTGGGTGTCGCCAGCATCCCCAGTGATCCGAACAGTTCCGGCCGCTTGGCCATGGCTACGCGGGCGTCCAGGCCACCTTTCGAATGGGCGACCACATTCACGACATCGAACAGCCACCTTGGCGCCAGAAGCGCTTCGGCGTCGGCGATCAGGGTGTCGGCGTTGTCCCAGACATTGCCAGTGCTAGCCGTTTGGGAGGTGATAACTTCCGCTTGGCTGAGGCCGGGTACGAGTGACAAAGCCAGGTTCAAAGAGGCGTCCATTTCGTCGGGCACTCCTGGGATGCCGTGTGCACCGAGCAGTGGCCTCGCATCGAACGAAGACGGCGGAGTAGGAGGCGGTGGGGCCAGAGCAGCGGCCCTGTGCTCGTCTAGTTCTGTTTCAGTGAGGGCCCGGTCGTAGATGGCTACCTCGTCGATTACGCCTGTGAAGTTCTGCCAGCTGTTGCCGTCGTTGTGGGAACCGATTCTTATCTCGTTGGGGTCGGCGCCTGACGACGAGTATCCGCTCTCGTAGAAGATTGGCTCTCCGCCCGTCGACGCTGTGGCCGCCTCGGTCCCGTCGACGAACAACCGCAGCGTTCCGCTGTCGAAGGTGAACGCGATGTGGTGGGGACCTGGGTTTATCGGGATACTCGGCGCAGCACTTATCACAGCGAGATTTCCACCGGACATGTAGGTGACCGATGCGATAGGCCTGCCGTCGTCTGTGATGCCAAGGGTCCAGCCCGATCCTGCGTTGATGGTGACAATCGGATTCGTGCTGCCGAAGAGCGTGTCGGCTTCGAACCATGCCTCGACCGTTATCGGGTCAGCGATCAGTGAAAGGTCGGCGACCGATCCGCCACCGAATGGATCCAGGTAAATGGCCGAGGCCGAGGCGGACCCTTGGGGCAGGAAGGCGGCGGCGTTATCTCCGGGGTCTTCGGGAATCAGACCGGGTTGTTCGAGGGCGACGAGATCGTTCGCTTGGCCGGTGATCGAGCCTGCTTCGGCGGCGACGGTGCAGTAGAAGGGGCTGACCGATGGGTCACAGCTCGGGTCGTTCAAACGCCAGTAACCCACCGGGTTGTCGGCCAGCACGGCGGCACGGTAGCTTGCGCTGGCTTCGGCGGGATCTGGCCTCCCGCCGAGTACGAGGGTGAGCGCGGCGAGAAATCCGACTGCGATGATGAGGGCGAACGTACCTTTGTGCGTTTTGGTGATTGAAGCGGAATTCATGACCTGACCTCCGGTAGTGGCGGTGGGTTGTGATCGCAAGAGATTGTTTGACTACTACCGATGCGGTGGCGGCGTGTCAACGCCCGGGGTTTCAGCCCTCGGAGGTAGTGATCGTGTGATGACGTTGGTGGCGACAGCCGGCTGCCAGCCCGACGAATCTGCCGCTATCCCGCGCCAGGCGGGCGTTTCGGCACTCTGGCCGGAGCAACAGGAGCGGCCTCGGGTGGGCGGTCGGTCCCATTCAGGTGGGTTTGGCGGGTGAGCGGTGCCAATATCTGGGCAGCGCACTGACAACTTTGACATCGATCTAAACCTTGGCCGCCACCCGACGCGAGTGGGGAGTATGGGTCACTCCCAAAGACGTACCTCGGTGCCACCCAGGATGCAGTGGAAGGGGTTTGCGGCGTCTGAATGCCGCGACCGTGCTCGTGCTTGTCGGCGAGTTCAGAGATGACGGAGGGAGCGCAGAAGCGGGCATTTCCTGGCTTGTTGGCGGCTCTTGCCGTAGCCGTCGGGCTGCTGGGCTTCTCGTCGGCACCGGCTCGCCTGAGCCCGGCCGATGGAGGCCAGTGCGAGCAACCGACAATCCTTGGCGATGCAACTGAACTCGAACCCGTCGAGCTGCTGGTAAAACCCGTTGCCGATATCGAACTGCCGACTGCGCTCGCCGAACACCCAGACGGACAGGCCTATGTGTCCACCAAGGGCGGAGTGGTGGCGATGCTCGAAGGAGGCTCAACCACCCAGGTTCTGGATCTCTCCGCTGTGGTCTCACAGGGCACAGAGCAGGGCCTCCTCGGCGTGGCGGTCCACCCTGCCGGCCGGTCGCGCGTCGTGAGCTAC
>CALCCX010000519.1 GCA_937900165.1 uncultured Acidimicrobiia bacterium
AAAGAAAAAAAGAAGAAAAATAAAAATTTTTTTTTTCAAGCAGAAGACGGCATACGAGATATATCAGTGTGACTGGAGTTCAGACGTGTGCTCTTCCGATCTAGTCGAGAACCACTGCCGGATTGGGCACCAAAGCGCTCCTGAGCACCGACCGAGTCAGAATCTATCTGCTCCTCTCGATACATCTCTGTTGCCGTGTCTGACTGTCCCCGACGGCTCAGGCATTCCTCCACACCGGGGGGCGTTTTTCGATGAAGGCTTTGATGCCTTCTACTCCGTCGTGGGTCGGCAGGAGTTCTTCGAGGTAGAGGCGTTCGGCTTCGTCCAGGCGTCTTTCGATGTCGGCTCGGCGCGGCTCTCTCACTGCCTTGGTTGCCAAGCGTAGGGAGAGGGCCGATCGGGGAACAAAATGTTTGCGAACGAATTCATCGATTGTCGCGTCCAGCTCACCGGCGACCGTTAACACGTTGGCGATGCCCATCTGCCTGGCTTCTTCGGCCGTGAAGCTGCGGCCCGTTAGGAGTACGTCTTCGGCGGCCCGGCCGGAGAGCAACGCGGTGGCCGCCGGTGCCAGGACTCCGAGCTGGATCTCGGGGCTGGCCAGTGTCGCGGTCTCCTCAGCGATAACGATTCCACAGGCGAGGACCAGCTCCAGCCCGCCGCCCAGGCAGCTTCCCTGGACCCCGGCGACGGTGGGGTAGGGGAACCCGATCAGTTGACGGAGGACTCCGCCGAAAGCAGCCAGCATCTCCGGCGCTTTGTCTGGGAGGTGTTCTTCGACGCTGGCGCCGAACGAGAAATGTTTACCTGCCCCCCGGATGACCAGAACCTTGCCGGCATCGGAAGCGGCCGCTGCCGCGATGGCCGGGCCTAGCTGCCCGCAGAGGGCGATGTCGATGACATTGCCTGGACGACTATCGAGCGTGATCGTGTGAACCGCGCCGTCGTCGGTCACCTCGTGGCGGACCGGAGCGTCGCTCACGAGTCCGAATCGTGGTGGGGTGAGACGGCCCTGATGAGGTCTTCATCCCATGTCTCACCGGCGGCCAGGCGGCGGCGGAGGTCGACGAAATCGACTTCCCTGCCCACTTCCCGCGAGCCACGATGGAACGCCTGGAAGCCCGCTTTGGCTTCGGTCATCATGTTGAGCGACAGCCAGGCCCGGTTGGTCTCTTTGTTCTTGTCCCAGTGCTCCAACTTCTTCTTGCGAACCGACTCGGTCGTCTTCAGCGTGCAGTCCGGCATGGTGTAGAGGATCTTGGTCACCATGGCATCGACGCCGGCATCGAGCCTCTCGAAATCGACGGTTCCCGACTTGAGCAATGCCTTGCCCGCCGCCAGAGCCTCGCCTTCCTTCGGCTTCCCATGGGCGATCTTGCCCCACTCGTCCAGGTAACGATCGGTGATCACCAGTGGATTGGGAATGAACTCTCCGTCCACTTTGAGCACCGGGAAGATGTCGTTGACCAGGCCGAGCCGCAGCGCCTCATGCGCGCTCCACGGTTCGCAGAGCACACAGCTCGCCATGGCCTCACCCCAACCCACGTACAGATCCAGGAAGTCGGTCGAGCCTCCGTCAGGGGCCGAGCCGTGTTTGGGCCCTGCCTGGCCGAACCTGGCGAGATCCGAAGCCAGTGTGAAATCGCACGCCATCCCGATCTCCTGCCCACCGCCGATCCGCATGCCGTTGACCCGGTTGATGACCGGCTTGTCACAGGTGAGGATCGTCGAGACCATGTCGTTGAAGAGTCGCATGTATTGCCGGTACTCTCCAGGCCGGCCTGCGTAGTACTCCGAGTACTCCTCCGTGTTCCCACCTGTGCAGAAAGCTCTGTCGCCCACTCCTGTGAAGACGACGGCAACGGCAGCCCGATCGACCGACGCCCGACGAAACGCGAGGATGACATCCTTGACCGATTCGGTCGTGTACGAGTTGAGCTGGTCTGGGTTGTTGAGGGTGATCCAGACCGCATGCAGGCCCTCGACTGGGACGCCGGTGTTGTCGAGCACCGGGCGCTCCTCGTAGAGGATTTCTCTGAAGTCGCCGTCTGGGACCAGGTCGTGGTTTACAAACTCCATGCTGCAACGCCTTTCATGGGACAAGGATTATTCGTCTGGGCTCGCTTCGCCCGCGTGCCTCTTCCAGGACGGCCAGAAGATCGCTCATCGGGACCTTGCGAGTAAAGGGAAGTAGCTTCACCTTGCCGGAAGTCACCAGTTCGATGGCTTCCGGATAGAGTTCCGGCGGGCATCCCCAGCTGCCGAAAGCGGTGGCGTCGAAGGCCATCAGGTTCGAAAGCCTGATCGACACCTTCTCCCTCGTGAACCCCACCACTGCCAGCGTGGCTGCTGGGCCGAGCAGACCGTAGGCGGTCTCCTGGCCTGCCGTGGTGCCGGAGCACTCAAAGATCTTCCAGCCGGTGTTGGCCAGGCCGAACGATTCTGCGAGTTCCCGAACCCTGGCCCGAACGTCGCGTACCGAGAGGTCGAATGCGTTGATCGTCCCGGCGGCTCCGTGATCGAGGAGCGGATCCAGGTGGGCGTCCTCGATGTCGACCGCGAGGACGGTTGCGCCGCTGGCCGCAGCAACCTGCACCGCATAGCCGCCAACGCCTCCGGTGCCGACCACCACCACCAAATCTCCCTCAGACACCCCTGCCCGCCTGACGGCCTGGAGCGGGGTGGTCACGGCGTCGGCAATCACGGCGAGGTCTGCGAGCTCGTATTCCGGCGGTAGGTTCCCGACCGCGGACAGACCGGTGGCCGGGACGGTCACGTGGGTTGCCAAACCGCCATCCAGCACGTTGCCTGGCCTCTGCTGATTGCTT
>CALCCX010000520.1 GCA_937900165.1 uncultured Acidimicrobiia bacterium
GGAGAGTGAGATTCGGCCACGAAAAGCGAAGTTGAGTCGTTTTGTGAAGCGCTACCAGCGCTATATCCCTCCCCCATAAACATTCACAGAACGGTGCGGGGGTTCCGGTTCGGTGCCCTGCCGTCTGGCCGGAACCACCCGAGTCGTTGGCTCGTCCAAGTGTTGGCGTGCCGAAACGTCGGCCGGTTGATTCGGTCGATTTGGTACGCGCGCAAACAGATACGTAGAATCTGTTTGGTTCCGAGGTTTTCGTTTCGTAAGACCCGACCGGGAACAAGCCGAATGCTTTTACGCATCCGGCACGCAGGTTTACCTGTGAGAACAGGTGTTTCACAAAAAGGAGCGGCCTTCTGGGGTGTGACCCCGACGCCGTCTCATCGCCCGGAGGAAAAATGCCGATGATTGAGCAGCTTGTCCGTGAGGGCAGGAAGCCAAAAAAGAAAAAGGCGAAGACCGCTGGTCTCGCAGGAGCGCCGCAACGGCGTGGCGTCTGCACGCGGGTCTACACAGTCACGCCGAAGAAGCCGAACTCGGCGCTTCGCAAGGTTTGCCGTGTCCGTCTTTCCTCAGGTGTGGAGATCACCGCATATATCCCGGGCGAAGGTCACAATCTCCAGGAGCACAGCATCGTGCTGGTACGTGGTGGCAGGGTCCGCGATCTTCCCGGAGTCCGCTACAAGGTGATTCGCGGAACGCTCGATGCCTCTGGCGTCGCCGACCGTAAGAAATCTCGCAGTCTCTATGGCACCAAAAAGAATTCCTGATGCGCAGAGCACCAGCACAGAAACGCACGATTGAGCCAGACCCGGTGTTCCGCTCGCTTCTCGTCAGTCAGGTGATCAACAAGGTCCTGCTGAAGGGTAAGAAGGACCTAGCCAGGTCGATCGTCTACGACGCACTCGAGACCATCGAGGAGCGCACCAGTCAGGACCCGACAGTTGTCCGCAAACGAGCGGTTGACAACATACGGCCGCAGGTAGAGGTTCGCTCTCGCCGTGTCGGCGGCAGCTCCTACCAAGTGCCAGTCGAAGTCCCTCCACGTCGACAGACAGCCCTGGCCATACGCTGGTTGGTCAGCTTTGCTCGAAAGCGTCGCGAGCCCACCATGTCTCAGCGGCTTGCCAACGAGATCCTTGACGCCTCCAACTACACAGGTGCTGCGATCAAGCGCAAAGAAGATGTCCACAAGATGGCCGAATCCAACAAGGCCTTTGCCCACTACCGCTGGTGAGTCTCGCAAGCGAGACTTTGGGAGTTTGCTGACGCAAACTCCAGACCTTCACAACTAAAGATTTACCCGAACGTTCCAGGTAGGCGGCCCCGAAAACTCCGTGGCCGAACCACCGGACGAGGGGCGTTCACAAACGAATAGCGACCGGAGTAATAGAGACGGAAATGAGCAACGACAACGCGCTGCATCATCTGCGGGAAGTCCCGCTGAGCCGGACCCGAAACATCGGGATCATGGCCCATATAGACGCGGGCAAAACGACTCTGACCGAGCGAATCCTCTACTACACCGGCCGCAATTACAAGATTGGCGAAGTCCACGAGGGCAACGCAACCATGGACTGGATGGAGCAGGAGCAGGAGCGTGGCATCACAATCACCTCCGCCGCCACCACCTGCCTCTGGCACGACCACTCGATCAACATCATTGATACCCCGGGTCACGTCGACTTCACAGTCGAGGTCGAGCGTTCCCTTCGTGTTCTCGACGGCGCCGTGGCCGTATTTGACGGTGTGGCCGGGGTTGAGCCCCAATCGGAGACGGTATGGCGTCAGGCCGATCGCTACCGGGTTCCCCGGATCTGCTTTATCAACAAACTCGACCGCACCGGTGCCGACTTCTACTTCGACGTCGACTCCATCGTCGAGCGTCTCGACGGCAAACCGCTTGTCATGCAGCTACCCATCGGAACCGAGGCTGATTTCGTCGGCCTCGTCGACCTCGTCGAGATGAGAGCCCACGTCTGGAAGGGCGATGACGGCAAGCATTGGGATACCATTGATATCCCTGGCGACCTGGTGGACAAGGCCTCCGAGTACCGCCAGAAATTACTCGAGACTGTTGCAGAGATCTCCGAAGAACTTCTCGAGGCGTATCTCGAAAACGGTGATCTCACCTCGAAGGAAATTCAGGCCGGTGTACGCGTCGGAACTCTTGCCGGCGACTTCACGCCAGTCTTCTGCGGATCAGCCTTCAAGAACAAGGGCGTCCAACTTCTT
>CALCCX010000521.1 GCA_937900165.1 uncultured Acidimicrobiia bacterium
CTGCGACGACGACACTGCGAGTCATTCCTTCAGCCTTGCGGCGAACGAGGTCGGCCAACACTGCCACAGCAATTTCTTCGTGTTCAATCGGTCCGAGATCGAGTCCGGCAGGAGCATCGATCCGGTCGACGGCTTCTTTCGGCAAACCACGCGAGGCGAGCCACTCGAACACCGAGCGAGCTCGCTCGCCGCTCGTCACCAACCCCACGTATCCGGCCTCGGTCGCCAGAACCGCTTCGAGGGCCACCTCGTCGTAGTGACCCTGAGTAGCGACCACAACAAACGTTTCGCTGTTGATCGTGAGCTGCGACAGGTCGAGAGTGTCGATCACAACGTCTGCTGTCGTCTTGTCAGACGTGCCGCCGTCGTCGACCAACACGGTGCGCCACCCGAGCACTTCTGCCAACCCGAGCAGGGTTTGCACGGCGGGCGAGCGTCCGATTGCCACCAGTTGGGGAGCCGGAAATTGCGGTTCCACGAACACCTCCATCGCTCCGTCGCTTTCGCAGGCCATCGCCACCGAAACGACACCAGGTCGATCCTCGGCGTGGCCTCCCAGACCCATCGACAGCAGCCTCGATCGGCCGTCCTTGAGAGCGCTCAGGGCCTCGCGCACCAAGGTGGGCTCCGCACATGCACCCCCGATCCAGCCTTCGACGGAACCGTCGGCATGGATTATGGCCCGCCCCCCCTCCTTGCCGGACGAAGGACCCTGCCGCCATACGACCGTTGCCAGCACGAACGAGGTACCGACACTGCGCAGGTCTGCAGCCCTGGCGAGGATACGATCCGGTCTCACCCGTGGTCGATCAGTCTGCCGCCTTGACCGCCGCCCAAACCCGGTCTGGAAGGATCGGCATATCGAGGGTGGTTACCCCGAATGGCCGCAATGCGTCGATCACGGCGTTCACGTATGCGGCCGGGGAGCCGACAGTCGGTGATTCCCCGACTCCTTTGGCGCCGATCGGATGATGAGGCGAAGGAGTAACTGTTTCCAACAGCTCGAACTTGGGCGTTTCATAAGCGGTCGGTATCAGGTAGTCCATGAAGTTCGAACCGATGCAGTTGCCATCTTCATCGAACGTGAGCCACTGCATGTTCGACTTGGCGAATCCCTCGGTGAGACCTCCATGAATCTGGCCCTCAACGATCATCGGATTGATCCGCACCCCGCAGTCGTCGAGCGCGACCATGCGATCCAACTTCCACGTTCCGGTCTCGGGATCGACCTCAACCACGACGAGGTAACTCCCGAACGGGAACGTCATGTTTGGTGGGTCGTAGTAGTGCACGCCCTCGAGACCCGCCTCCATGCCATCGGGATGATTGGTATAGGCCGCGAAAGCTATCTCCTGAATCGTCGAGCCCTGATCAGGCGATCCCTTGACGAAGAATCGGCCTGGCTCCCATTCGAGGTCGTCAGGATTGGCCTCGAGTAAGTGGGCAGCGATCAGACGAGCTTTGTCGCGCAACTTGCGGGCGATGATCGCGGTCGCCGCGCCGCCGACCGGCGTCGACCGGGAGGCATAAGTGCCGAGACCGTACGGGGTGTTGTCGGTGTCGCCCTCCTGCACCGCAATATCGGTCGCAGGGATACCGAGCTCTTCGGCGACTATCTGGGCAAACGTGGTCTCGTGACCCTGACCCTGCGTCTTCACACCGAGCTTTAGGATCGCTTTGCCGGTCGGGTGGATGCGCAGCTCGGCAGAGTCGAACATTTTCAGACCGACGATGTCGTAGTCGCGGCTTGGGCCGGCGCCCACCACCTCGGTAAAGCTGGCGATCCCAATTCCTAGATATCGGCCTTCAGCTCGAGCGTCCTCCTGCTCCTTGCGCAGATTCTCGTAATCGACTTCGTCGAGCACCTTCTGCAGCGCCGTGTGATAATCGCCTGAGTCATAGATAAAACCGGTCGCCGACTCGTAGGGGAACTGCTCCGGTTTGATGAAGTTCAACATCCGGAACTCTGCCGGATCCATCCCGATCTGGTGGGCTGCGTTATCGGCGAGCCTCTCGATGAGATAGGACGCCTCCGTGACCCTGAACGAGCATCGATAGGCAACCCCACCTGGTGCCTTGTTCGTGTAGACACCTCGCGCCTTCACATGGGCGGCACCCATGTCATATGATCCGGTACAGATGTGAACAAGGCCTGCCTTGAACTTCGAAGGCTGGGCGTCAGCGAAAAAGGCACCCTGATCGGACAAGATCTCGGCCCGCATCGCGGTTATGCGACCGTCGGAATCCAACGCCAGGGCACCCTTCATGTGATAGTCGCGGGCGAAACCGGTGGTAACCAGATTCTCCGTTCTCGTCTGGACCCATTTGACCGGGCGACCGAGAAGAAGCGACGCAGCGGTCGCCACCACGTAACCGGGATAAATGGGCACCTTGTTACCGAAGCCGCCTCCGATGTCGGGTGAGATGATCCGGATGTTCTGCTCTGGCAACCCGGTCACCAGGGCGAACAGTGTTCGGTGGGCGTGAGGGGCCTGAGAAGTCAGGTAGATCGTCGCCTTGCTGGTCACCGGATTCAGATCGGCAACTACTGCGCAGGTCTCCAATGGCGCCGGATGCGAACGCGGGTAGAAGGTCTCCAACTCGACAACGTTGACCGCTTGCGCGAATGCGGCATCGGTGGCCGCTTCGTCTCCTGCCTCCCAGTCGTAGACCACGTTGTCGGTTTGATCCTCTTTGTCCGTTCGGATGATTGGGGCGTCAGGCTCGAGACCCTGCTGGGGCGAGGTGATCGGAGCGAGTGGCTCATAGTCGACGTCGATGAGCAAGACAGCGTCACGGGCCGTGTATGGATCCTCCGCGATCACCGCCGCCACCTCTTGGCCCTGGAAACGGACCTTGTCCGTCGCCAACACGGCCTGGGTGTCGCCTGACAGGGTCGGCATCCATGCCAAATCGTGCTCCGCCAGCAACGCCCCGGTAACCACCGCGATGACGCCAGGCACCGCCTCGGCCGCCGTGGTGTCGATGCTCTTGATCTCGGCGTGAGCGAACGGGCTGGCGAGAATCGCCATGTGAGCCATATTCGGCAGCACCACATCGTCTACGTATGTGCCTCCGCCTTGGATGAACCGATCGTCTTCTTGGCGCTTGATGCTGTGACCGATGCCACCGATTTCCGGTGACGTGGCGGGTTCCTGCACTGTGGTCATGCCGTGCTCCTCACTCGGCCGCCGACAGCTCAGCGCCGGCGGTTTGGATGGCTTTGACGATGTTCATGTAGCCGGTGCAGCGGCACAGATTGCCGCTGATGGCCCACCGGACCTCGTCGTCGGTCGGGTTCAGATTCTCTTCGAGCAAAGCCTTGCCGACCAGCATCATGCCAGGAGTGCAGAACCCGCACTGGAGGCCATGTTCTTCCTTGAAGGCGGCCTGGATCGGATGGAGTTCGCCGTTCTTGAGACCTTCGACGGTCTGGATCTCGTGCCCGTCCGCCTGAAAGGCAAACATGGTGCAGGACTTCACCGGAGTGCCATCCAACAGCACAGTGCAGACGCCACAACTCGTGGTGTCGCACCCGATATGGGTGCCAGTCAGGCCGAGGTTGGTTCGGATGAAATCGACCAGCAGTGTGATCTCGTCATCCGTCAAACCGCCTTCCTTGGCCCAGGCGAGCATCTTGGTGCCCGGCCTGCCGTGGGCGATGATTCTGCGCAGGTAATCGTCGCTCACCACGCCCAGCGTGTCGCCGAGGTTCAACGACGGCACCATCACGTCAATACCGCTACGCCGCTCGACGACGACATCGCGCCGATCCCAATTATGCCCCCAAGGGTCCGCGTCCGATGGCCAGAGTCCGGCGCGCATGGTGGTGCCCCGGCCGTCCGCACCGTGACACGCGGAACAGAACATGCCGTACAACGTCTCGCCGCGCACCGGTTCCGCAGTGGCGGCGCCCGTGGTGGGGCGCGGCATGTGGCCGGCGATCGTCGCCTTGCGATGTAGGCTCATCATGTACAACGACAAGTCACGCGCCTGCGTGTCGCTCAGGTTCATCTCGGGCATGACGGTGTTGGGCGATATCTC
>CALCCX010000522.1 GCA_937900165.1 uncultured Acidimicrobiia bacterium
CGAGATCTACACTCTTTCCCTACACGCCGCTCTTCCGACCTTGCCTCCGGCCCCAGTTTACCCGGCACCTCCCCCGACCCGGCCAACTTCGAGCTCTTGTCCCAGTCCGGATCTAGCGTCCGAGGCTGGCGACGCCTTGTCGTCGCGCGATCAATCGTGGACCTGTGTACAGCAAGCCGAACACGATCCCTGCGCCGGCCAGAGCGAGCGTAGGCTTGGCGTAACGATTCAAGAGGTCAGGTACGCGACAGTCGGTGCCTGGTGGGATATAGAAAAGCCACCTGCGGTTGCACTGGAGGTTCACGCCGCTGTAGATCCACGCCTGAACCTGTTCGAGGAGAACCTCCGGAAGCGCGACCGCACCGAGGCCAATCGCAAGACCCCACACAAACATCCATGACTTCCGTAGTCGGCGGTTCATGATCGGTTCTCGTCTGTTCTCAGGCCTAAGATCCTGGGCCGAAGACATCGTATGCCAATCGCGGCGGGGTTCGAGTACGTCGAAGGGTTGACATGGGACCATGGGGCGACCGGCGCTCTCGTTCCAGAAGCGTCGGACGACGGCACCATGTCGGTGTTCCCGATTCTTGCCCAATCCGATCTCGTGTCGCATGCGCCGACCGGCAGCCGCGTCGCCAAAGTCTTCACTGTCGGTGCCGTTGTCTCACGTTGAGTGCAGTCTAGCCTATCTTGTCTAGAGACTCCGAGAGGCAACAGGGCGGCCTCGCAGCATGATCTGCCAGCATGGCGGTTCACCGAGCACAACGTACCGGCATGGGTTCGCACCTGTACGAGCGAGCGAGACGGCGATTCCGCCGGCGTCCTCGATCGGGTGTGGACAGTACTCCACGTGGAACGCGCAGCCGTGGTCGTCGCCGACTGTCCGAAACGTCCGGAGAAGTGCATACGCCTGGGTTCCTCTCTCCAAAACCCAGGCGTATGCAGATCGACATTGGGACTGTGGTTGTGGTGTAGACGAGCCAGTTTGGTGACCTGACTGTTGGAGATCGATCGCCATGGCGTCCGTGACCACCACCAGATACACCCGGATCAAACGTCCGGTTCATCCCAAATCACACGCCTCACCAGAACGACTGATCGTGTGCTTGGAGGATCGTTGGAAATCCTGGCGTGTCGCTGCCGTCTGGAAGGTGCCCAGGTTTCAGGATGTGACGGTCACGTACAGGTCGTCGATATCAATAGTGCTCCCCTGCTGGCCGAACGTAGTACCCACCGGCACAATGAACACGTCGAAGTAAGCGGAATTCGCCGGTGCTGTGAAGATCGATTCAGTCAATGTATATGTCGACTGCAATGTGAAGCCGTCGACCTGCGTCGAGATGTAAGTGCCGTCATCCTCGTAAAAGGCGACTATGTGCTGGACACCGAATGCGGTGATGCCTGCCGCCGGACTCATCTGGTAGCTACCGACGTCGATGGTGTCACCAACACTCACTCCTCCTGTGATGAGGGGTGGCTCGGGGTGGTGGGTTTCCCACTCGGGACCCGCAGAACCTGGGCTACCGGATCCCACCATGTAAATCCCACCTCCCAAAAAGCCTGCGGAAGAATCGATCGTCCAGCGGTAGTGGTAGGCACCACTCCGCGGGTTGGCTGTTGAGACAATGGCCGGGAAGGAGTCGGCAGAACTCAGGGCGTCCATGTAGTACCCAAAGTTTAGGCCCGGATCGGTTGGCGGATTGGGAATGCCCTCGGACGGCCAAGCGTATTCGTTCACGGGGCCGCTCGCACCCCATGGGATCTCATTGCCGTTCGGGCCGCCGTTGGTCAGTGACGTGATCGCCAGCTCGAATCCGGGGTCCCGCAGCAGATTGGTGCCCGTTATTGCGCAGTCCTCCAGAACGGCGGGTACGTTGATAACGTGAAATCCTGTCCCAGGGACAGCTGTTCCACCTGCCTCGGCGCCCGCAACAATGCATGTCTTCAAGTCAGCAGCTGAAAGTGTTGGATCCTGAGAAAGGGCGAGCGCCGCCAGGCCACTCACCTGCGGGGCAGCGAACGAGTTGCCGTCCGCTCCGGAGTATGGGCCGCAATTAAGAAAGTAGAAGAGGCTACAGTGACGAGGCGACGTCGAATAGACGTCTTCTCCGGCCGCCGCGACGCTGATGCTCGGACCGAAGGCAGATGCCTGGCCAGCTTTTGCCCACAGTGACCCTGAGCTATCAATTCCAGCAACAGCCATGACGTTGTTGTATACGCCTGCAAGATTAGCCGGCGCAGTGAACACGTTGTCGCAACCAACATTGGCAGCTGAGGCGACCCATAGTACGTCACGGCCTAGCGCCGCTGCTTCTTCGATGGGGGCCGCCAGAGTCTGGGTCCATCTACTGAGTTCTGAGATTGCGATCGTGTCGTCCACCACCCCTGGAACGCACGAACTCCCGAAAGTTGCCCCGAAGCTCATGTTGACGATTTGGGCAGTCGAGGACGCCTCGAGCATCCGTGCAGCTACATTCAGTGCAAAAAATGGTTCTCGAATTGGGTTATGTAGGGAGGTGGTTCAGATGGCATTTCAATGCTGGAGATATGGTAGAGCTGGAGCCCGCAGCTCCAAGCGATACCGCTGATGCCGACGTTGTTGTTGCCTGCCGCACATGCGAGACCTGCCGTGCGCGTCCCATGTCCCGCCAAAATGGGGGAGGGGATCCGGAATCCTGACTCGATCGTCACGTTGGGAGCGAGGTCCTCATGCTCGGCGTCGATGTCCGCGTCCAGGATGGCAACCGTCACATCGCTTGAACCGGTAGCCGTATCCCAGCCCGTGGGCGCTTGGATGTATTCGAGGTACCAGTTGTTCTCTGCGGGGGAGGCCTCGTCCCATGAATCCCATTCGGGATCGTTGGGTAGGGCATGTGGCTCGAGCAGGTAATTGACTGTGGCGAATTCGACGTCCGAGTCGGTCTCAAGTGTGTCGACCGTTGACCGTAAGGCTGTTATTGACAGGGGCGCCAGTAGCTGGATCTGATAGGAACGCAACTCCGGCACACCTCCGACGACGACCCCACCGACCCCAGCCGCTAGCGCTGAGACACTGGCCTCGGGGTCTGGAGCCGACTCATCGATCCGAACGACTATCTCTTCCGATACGTAGTTGGGACCTACATCTGATGGCATCACCCGCTCAAGAGAGGGCAAAGGGAGCCCGACGAACGCTTCTGCCAATGGGTTCACGATCACTGTCAGGCTGAGAGCGTCGGGTTGTGCGATTCCATTGTCAGTTACCGAAAACGTCGCCGTGTACGTTCCGATGGCCGTCGAAACCGGAGCGTTGACAGTGATCGGAATCTCGAGCGTCGTACCAGCCGGAATGGTCGTCGCCGGGTCCGGGGGTTCAACGATCACGAGGGGGGCCGCGCTCCCTGACACCGAGATGCCCGGGACGGCGAGGTCTGAAGCGAGGACGAGGGTTGTGGAGAGGGCTAGCGATTGCCCAGGGGCCAGGGAAGCGCTCAGCGTGGTCGGCTCCCAACTCGCAGTCGACCCGATGTCATGGACGATTGTGCCTCCTTGGGTGGTGATGGTTTGGGCGATGTATTGGCCGGTGGCGGTGCCGGTGGTGAGGGCGAGTCTTCCGTTGGGGGCGAGGACGTGGGCGGTGATGTCGCCTTTGAGTTTGGCGACTCCGGGTTGGGGGCCAGGGAGGTTGGTGCCGAGCACTGCGATCTGGATGTCTGATGCGGCGAGTCCGCTTGCGGCTGCTGGTTCGAGTTTGAAGCTGTTGTCGGTGAAGAGGTGGTCGGCGATGCGAATGTCTACCGCGGCGTCGATGATGACGGTTGTTGAGGGTCCGAGGTCCCAGGAGGTGAAGTGGTATTCGCCGCCGCTGAGGGTGATGGTGGCGCCCGATCCGCTGGTCAGTTCGTTATACGCGCCTGGGGCGATCGTTTGTGACCCGGCGGCTGGGACTGCGATGTCTGTGGTGCCTGGGTTGGCGGGTGGAGCGGTTGGTAGGGCTGGGACGACGGGTAGATCGAGCGGGGTGGTTGAGGTGCCGGTGACGGCGCCGGGGCCGGCGAGCAGGTTGTTGTAATGAACGTTGGTGACCGTCGAGCCGGAATCAAGCTTGACGAAGTCGCCGAACACGGTGGCGGCGGGATCGGTTAGTTGGGCTCCGCTGTTGAATCGGATTTCGGGTGATGATCCAGAGTCGGTCCGGACGCCGATGTCGCCGCTGGAGATGATGGTGTTGGGCCCGACGGTGATCGAGTTCTCGGCGAGAAGAACGAAGTCGTCGACTGTTGCTCCTGATGGGGTGGCGCTGGCTGTCTGGGCGAGGAAGGCGCCGCCGGCCACGGTCAGGGCGATCAGCCATACGAATCGGCTGCGTGAAGTCGTGCTGGGTGTTCGAGTGCGTTGATGTTGCATCTGTTCTTTTCCTCCTGGGAGGTTCCAAACCGCGATCGGGACACGGTGACCGCTGGAGTGCGGTCGAATCTCGAACGTAGGGGTCGTACAGCTAGGACGAGAATCTCGTCACCAACACGCAACGGGGCGAGGTGACCGCTCGGAGTGTGAACGCAATGAGCTTGGGCTTGTCTGGGGTGGAACTTGCTTTGCTGCACAGGAAGGACCGTGTTGTTCGCCCTTTCCCTGTCAAGTGCGCGGATCAGAAGGAACCGGCCTTCTTTCGGCCATGCGTGGTCCGGCGCCGGAGGGGCTTCAGTGGATGAGGCCCCATCTGGTGAGAATCACGATCGCATCGAGGGTTCTGGTTGCGCCGATCTCGGCGTAGAACTTGCTGAACCGTCGGTACACGTCTCGAGTCGAGTAGGCATATTTGTCGGCCAGCTTTTTCACAGACGCACCGTCGACCCGTTTCTGTAACCATTCGACACAACGCTGGTCTACGTCGGCGGGTGGGACGTCGAGCCGTTTGGTCAACTGGTAGGCCAAGTCCACGGACAATGCCACGTAGCCTGTCGCCGTTGCCTCGATTACGGCCGCGATCACATCGGGTGGGCTCGCCCGATCCACCACCCCACCCACGCCGACCGCCAGGTACCGGCGGGCTTCTGTCTCGGACAATGCCGGCACAGCGACCACGATACGATCGAGCACCGTGCGGAACGTGTCGCCTTCGACGATGTTGGCGTCGAGTTGAGAGGCGATCGTGAACACGACAATGCGTCCAGGCCCCTCCAACAGCCAGAGGGCAGCTTTGGCGGTCGAAACGATCTCCCAATTCGCTTGGGTGGCTTTGCCGATGGCCTCGGCATATTCGGCTACGGGATCGCAGATCCCGATCGCCGGTGCCGAGGGACTGCTCGGCTTGTCGGAGCCCTGCGGATGAGCCTGATCAGGTCGTCGCGCAGTGGGTTGTCCGGCCTTTGGTGGTCGGTTCCTAATATTGGGTCTGTCCTCTCGTGCCATCGTCCGCTCACCCCCACTGAGTAGTCGGGCACACATATGGGACTCGCCTCGTCCAGTCGGCCAGGTTTACCGCGCCACCGAATCTGTCACAGTTGTGACAAATCCGATTTGTCCTAGAAAGCATGTTCAGGCCTGTCAGGCTCGCAGTGTCTTGAGGATGTCCTTCAGCAAGAGGACGAGATGGAGTTCATCCGTAGGAGATTGCTCGAACTCGGGGATGAGCTGGAGGTAGAAGTCGCTCGTATCGGCAATAGCCTCGTGTGGGTCGCTGGGTGGTTCAATGCTGTGTAGGAGGGATGGCTGAGCGGACGAAAGCGCTGGTCTCCAAAACCAGTGGGCGGCGGAAGCTGTCTCGTGGGTTCGAATCCCACTCCCTCCGCAAACCAGAGAAGGCGACCCGAGGGCCGCCAACTCTGTCCAAATACTAGCCAAGCACATTCCTCGTCCCGTCGTTGCCTCAGGGCACGGTGGTGGCTTTCAGTCAACGACTGTGAATCACCAGTCACCTAGTTGCTTGGCCTGTTCTCCTTAATGAACGGTCCTCAGTGTACGTCTTCTGAAGGAGTATCGCAACCACCCGAAGAGCCAATTTTCTGGACATGGTCGCAAGTTCAAAACTTGCGACCACCCTAACATCGGTCTTAAGAACCTACGCGCGACTACCGCCTAACTGCTGCTTCTAGGCATGTGGCACACTCCGGAGCATGGTGCATGCGCTGTCTGCCAACTTGGTTCACTTTTGTCGGTACTTGCGGGCTCGGGGGCTCGATGTGGTGCCGACGACGGCGGCTGAGCTGTTGAAGTCGGCTGAGCTGATCGGGTTTGAGAACGTCGACGATGTACGGGAGGCGTTTCGGGCGATGACCATCTCGCGGCCTGAGCACCGGCCGATCTTCGATGACGCCTTCGACCTGTTCTTCGGGAGGGGTTGGAAACAACCGCGGCCTCAGATCGTCGCTCCGCCTGAGCAGATGTCGATGAAGGTGCCGGTTCTGGGGGCCGAACCGCCATCGGTCGATGACGACGAGGCCGAGGAGGTAGATCGGAAGAGCGTCGTGTAGGGAAAGAGTGTAGATCTCGGTGGTCGCCGGATCATTAAAAAAAAAACACATAGCCTATAGTCTCAGTACTGCCAATCATCTCAAA
>CALCCX010000523.1 GCA_937900165.1 uncultured Acidimicrobiia bacterium
CCCCTTGACTGCCAGTCCACAAGCACCTATCCCGATGGATCCCGCTTCGTCACTCGTAATCAGGGAAAGCCGTGTGCTCGGGTTGTCACATGGATGGCCCCCGAGGCAAGGGGCTTCGTTCGTAGCGGAGGCGGGATTTGAACCAAGAACGATCTCACGAGTGAGCGACGAACCTGTCGGCGAATTCCAAACCAGACACGGCCATCAGAAGACACAACAGAACGAGGGAGAGACGTCGAGACCCGACAGGGACTCGACAGGAACGAAGAGACCCGTCTCACTGGGCCGCGGACGCGGCAATCAGACTGCGGCCTTCGGGTTATGAGTCGGATGCACTCGCAAGCAGAATGAGAACATTATCGCGGACGGACTGTGCGAGCTCTGCGATCGCGGCTAGCCGCTGACGAAGGATGGCGGGATCGACGAATTCTCGGGCGAGGAATGCACCGCAGAACTCGATGTCCTTGGGGCGACCAGCAACCGCCTTGGCGATCCACAGGTCATGGAGGTCCAGGCACCACGCGACCACACCGTTGGTTGCCGGAGATTCATACCTCACCAGCCTATCCCTCCACCCTTCCGGGAGAATGGCAGTCGTTTCCGAAACGCCCTGGACATAGATTCCGAAGGCCTCGTGAAACATCGACGCCTCACCGATAGAGCCATCGACGAGATCCGACTTCGCCCCATCCGGATCATCAAACGCCGCCACGTCCACTTCAACCGAGCGCTGGGCTTCGGGAGGCAACTCGCCACTGATAGACCCGTGCGCTGCCTGGCTCCCGATTACAAGCAGATCCGACTCACCGAGGATGCTCCCCGCCGCCCGGATGGCGTGGTCGAACTCCGCCTTGTTCACCTGCGCTCCTCGGATCCCGCGAACTCGCGATACACGTGAGCTCTTTCGGCGGCGGTGAGTACCCCCGCAAACGGAGTCATGTGCCGCAGTTCACGAGCGTGTTCTCGGGGGTCGATCATCACGTCGACGATCCCATCGATCGGGCGGTCCAGGATCCGGTTCCATTCCTCGATCAACACGCCGGCGTCGGGGTGCTGTACCGACATGCGCCGTAGATTCACCCGGGCCCGCCTGAGAACCTCCTCGGGTGAGCGACGCAACTTGTCTGCGATCGCATGATGAAGGAACAGGCTCCGGCGCGCCTCCCTCGTCAGCGACGGCACAAACGAAATGACCACGTCTCGCCCCACCGAAGCAGCCAAACGATTCAGCGTGCGCAGCGTCGGACTCTTCCTACCTGCCTCGTAGGCGGCGATCGTCGGCTGTGACGTACCAGCGCGGTCAGCGAGTTCGGACTGAGTCATCTCTACCGATGCACGAAGATCTCTCACATCACTCATATCTGGATTATATCTGTTCAGATATAATGTGCAACCCTAGATGTGACAGCCGGTGACGTTGCCCCTGGCGGATTCGAGGATGAACTGGACTCGAATCCTGCGGTGAGGCCGGAAGGCCGAACACCCAAGCGGAGAACGACGAAATCCTCAGGCGTTTGCCTGAGGATTTCTGTTCGTAGCGGGGGCAGTGTGGAACTGCGACCTTCGGGTTATGAGTTCTGACTCATCGTCCGGAGCGACGATGCCCCATCCCGGAAAGCCCGAGTCCAGACGGGTTCTTGGGTTCAGTATGACGGCTGGTCAGATGCCCGGCACGGCAGTCCGGCGCCGTTCGCTTGACGCCGGTTTGACACCGGCCCAGGAGGGAACGAACTCCTCCCGAGGTCTCTCCCTCACACCGGATACCCAACTCGACCGGGGCATGGGAAGCCATCCGGGTCCTTGTGAGCCTTGAGTCTCGTCCCTGGCCGCGAGCGGGCAAACGTCTTGCCGCACACCGCGCACTCCACGCGATACGGCTGAGCGGAAGACGTTCCCCTGCCGCCTACTGATCGGCGAGTTGTCGGTGGCGCAGCGAGTGGGCCCACTTGACGGAATTCGACGAGGCGCACGGGCGTGAAGGGCTCGGTTGTGATCTCGATCGACTGCATCCGGTCGACTCGATATGAGCGCAGTTGCCGGTTGTCTCGTCGAATCGCATACAGAAGCAGGTTGCCGTCGCTAGTGACTCTGAGCGAGTACGGCTCGATCCGGCGCACGGTGCCGCGATACCCGAGATCAATACAGAGTCTGTTGGCTCCGGCAAAGCGGACAGGTTCGAGGGCTGGACCCGAGCCCCACGACCATGCTGCTGGTGAGGGAGACCACACCATCTCCCCTGCTCCACCAGCCACCGGAGCCAGCGGCTCGACCTCAAGTTCGCCGTCGAGCCACCGGAACAGCTCAGGGAGCCTCCCCCAGTAGTGGTCGAGCGGAGGCAGCGCCGGAAGCTGATGCCCGAGCATGTTTACCCATTCCGATTCGAGTTCGGCGCGGTGAGGTGACTCCTGCAGTCGCTCAAGTGTTGGAACCGGCACACCCTTCGATTCACACTTCGTGATGAGGGTCTCGCTGATGAGCTCGGACTGATCGACCAGGCCCGGGTAGTCAAGAAGGAAGACGATATCGTAGAGATCTCTCGGTCGTCCTCGCTCGCCCATCGCCCTAATCTTCTCGGCGTACACCTCCTCCAGGGAGTAGCAGCGCACAGTCGCAGGTTCGGGAAGTTGATCGGAGTAGAGATGCTGAATCGGTCGCATGACCGGCGGTCTGGCGACCTGCTCATCTCTGGTGAGGTCAAGGCGAACGCTGGCTGGGTTGGGCGCGTTGCGGGGACCCCGGTAGTAGATCCGGCCTTCGAGACTCCCGTTGGGTCGGACCCGCAGCGTGTGTTCGCGCACTGCGAAGTCGATACCTGATTCGCTGCTGATGCGCTCGAGCACCCGATCGAGATGACCCAACACCTCGTCTTGCGCGATCGGGCCGCCCTCCAGCACCGTGAAGTCGAGAGCCTCGGAGAATCGGAAGGTTTCGACGTAGCACTTCTTCAGACAGGTGCCGCCTTTGAACACCCAGCCGTCACGCAATGCCGGCTCGGTCCCGATTCCGGCAAGCACCCAGCCGAGGATGTAGTCCTTTTCCACGATGTCATCGCGGAGACCCCACTCTGCGACCCGGGCACGGAGATCTCGCTCGCTGATCATTCCGCCGTGCGCCTCACGCGCACGTTCACCCGGATGCCCCAACGGGACAAGGTCGGACCCTCGGCATCGACTGATGGGTCAAGGTCATTCACCCCCGCCGTTCGACGTGCCAGACAGCGTTCCACGAGCTTCGGCGCATCGATACCTAACTCCTCAATCAGGAACCCGAGTCGTTTGAACACGGCCCCGATCCCCAACCGTGCGCCGTACTCGACAAGGAGGGAATCGTCGCGGTGATCCCCCTCAAAGTACTCGCTGACCATCTCCGCTACCTGACGAATCCCGCCGCCCCATGTCGGATGGGCCAACACATCGATCACCGTTCGAGAAGGATCGGTGACATCAATGCGCTGGCCGCCTCGCCACACCGGCACCAGACCGAAGTGTCTCGACGGATCGAGAGAGTGAAGTCGGGTCATCGCCGACTCGAGCCCCCTCAGATCGGCGTCGAGATGGGCGATCGCGTAGTCGGCCGCGAGAACCATCGTCATCGACGAGTCGGGGTCGGTCTTGATACGGGTGTAGTGCCGCATCCGGTCGAGGTGTGCGGCTCGTTGGCGCGTGAGATAGCGGCGGGCCGCCTCCTCGCTTTCCGTCAGCAAGGCGATCGTCGCCTTGGTGGCGAGCGGATTTGCCACATTCGGAGAGGGATCCTCGATCGTGTCGCGCCAACTCGCAAGCTCGGTCTCTCCGCCCGCGGTTATGGAGAACAGGGTGCGCTCGGGCCCGTCGACTTGTTCAGTGGCGGCAACCTCGACATGACCCCGTTTCCGCATTCGCTCCAGGGCCGCATAGACCTGACCAAATGCCATCGGTCGGGCCGCCGGGAACACCTCATCGTGGCGCCGCTTCAGGTCGTAACCGTGTTGATGGCCCTGCGTCAGGAAGCCGAGAATCACGTGGCCCGTCGTCATGGTCGTCTACTATACACATAGTGAGTAGTGACGGAGCCTCCTGCGTTGAGCCAGATCG
>CALCCX010000524.1 GCA_937900165.1 uncultured Acidimicrobiia bacterium
AGTTTGTGTTGGCCGACATTCCCGGTCTTGTGGAGGGAGCTGCAGACGGTAAGGGACTTGGGCACGAATTCTTGCGCCACACCGAAAGAGCCAGGGCTTTGGTCGTGCTGCTTGACCCATCTGATCTACAGACTGATTCTGTTGTCACCCAGTACAAGGTGCTGCTGCGCGAGCTCGCAGCGCATTCACCTCATCTGGCAGAACGTCCGATGGTCGTAGCCGTATCGAAAATCGATACGTCAATCCCCGACCTGGTCGAGCTCGGTGGGTTGGTCGGCGGCGAACTCCTTACTTTCAGCGCGATAACGGGTGAGGGCCTCGAGCGACTGCTTCATGCGGTGGCCGATGCGGTCGATACTGCCAAACGTGAAGCGCCAGAACGACAGGGGTTTGTCTTGCACCGCCCAATCGAGGTCCCTTTCACCGTGAGCCGCAGAGACACGACGTGGGTCGTTGAGGGGCGATCTGCCGAGCGTGCGGTGTCCCTAAACGATCTGACGTTGCCGGAGGCGGCTGCCTTTGCGGCAACGCGCCTGGCGCGGATTGGGGTCGACGCCGCCCTGCTGGAAGCAGGAGCGGTACCAGGCGACGATGTGGCGATTGGAGACATAGTTTTCGAATTCCAGGATCCCCACCAAACGGATTTTCCTGGGATAGACGAAGGAGACATCGACTCTGACGAACCCGAGGATCTTCAGGCCGGAGCCCAAGAGGATCAGTCTGATGCCGACTGAGCGAGTCAAGATCCCGGTTGGGGCCGCCATCGTCCTGAAGGTTGGATCTTCGAGCTTGTCCAAACCAGGCGGCGGAGTAGATCTGGTCGCCATCGCAAGAACCGTGCAGCAGGTTTGCTCTCTTTGGGACCGGGGGAATCCGACCGTACTCGTCAGCTCAGGGGCGGTAGCTGCCGGAATCCCTGAGTTCGGCGGGCGTCCCAAGGATATCACCGAGTTACAGGTGGCCGCCGCCATCGGCCAGGGGCGCCTGATGGAGAACTATTCGCGGGCCTTCGCCAACGAAGCGAGAGTCGTCGGCCAAGTGTTGCTGACCAAAGACATTCTTGGCATCCGCAACCAATATCTGCACTCCCGTCAGGCCCTGGGGCGAATGCTTGAGCTCGGTGTCGTTCCGATCGTCAATGAGAATGACACAGTCGCTGTCGAGGAGCTCAAGCTCGGAGACAATGATCGTCTGGCCGCCATCGTCTCGCATCTGGTAGGAGCGAATCTCTTGATTCTGCTGACCGACACCGACGGCCTCTACGCGAAGGACCCTCGGTTCGATGCGGACGCCGAGCTGCTTGGGGCGCTGAGGCACAACGATGCGATCCTGGACGAGCTTGCCTCCGGAGGGTCAGGCCCGCTTGGTTCGGGCGGTGTCGGGACGAAAGTCGTCGCAGCCAGGATGGCCGCCTGGTCAGGCGTGCCGACCGTCATCGCTCCTGCCGGCTCGACTGACGCGGCATTGAGGGCCGTGAATGGCGAAGAGATCGGAACGTGGGTTGCTCCTCACACGGAGAAGCTGGCGTCGCGCAAGCTTTGGATCGCGTTTGGGCTCGCCTCCGAGGGTCAGGTGGTAGTCGATGATGGGGCCGCTATGGCGCTCACCCAGCGCGGCAGTTCTCTCCTAGCGGTCGGGGCCACGTCCGTGAGTGGCGATTTCGTTACGGGCGCCGCGGTTGAAGTCCTCGATCAGGCGGGCCGGCTGTTGGCCAAAGGGACGATGAATGTCGGTTCTGAGGCTGCCAGAAGGGCAGTGGGCAAACGGAGCAGTGAACTGACTGGTTGGGACGGCGAGATGATTCATCGTGACAATCTGGTGGTCCTGGACGAATAGAGACCGGGCCTGCGTCACGTCAGGAACGCCTCCACAGTTCCCGAGTGAAAAGCAACAGTACCGGGAAGATTTCCAGCCGCCCAGCCATCATCAAGAAACTCAACAACCACTTGCCTGGCCAAGGGATACCAAGGTAGTTGGAGGTCGGCCCGACGTCACCGAGGCCAGGGCCGATGTTTCCCAAAGCCGAAGCCACTGCGGACGCGCTCGTTACCAGGTCGAGCTCGGCGCCCGGCAGGGTTGAAGCTATGAACCCCATCGCGAAGGTGCCTGTCATGAATAAGAACATGAAGAAGAGAAAGAACGATTGCACCGACTCCACTATTGGGTCTGGCACAACGTCTTTGCCGAAACGGGTCAGGAATACACCTCGGGGATGGACGAGTCTGCGAAGGTCGGCGGAAGCGGCCTTGGTGAGCACTCCGATCCGGTAGGTCTTGATTCCACCTGCGGTAGAACCGGCCATGCCGCCCAGAAACATCAGTCCGACTATGAAGATTTGCAGGCCAGATTCCCACTGGCCGAAGTCGGCGTTGCCAAAACCTGTCGTCGTAATCAAGGCCACGGACGTAAAGACGGAATCGGTCAGGGTTTGCACAAAATCCGAATCGCCCCAAATGCCGCCTCCGATGATCACTACCGCACCGATCACCATTGTCGTATAGAGGAGGAATTCGGTGTTCTTGAAGTAGCTACCGGGCTTGGTCAGCGCCCGGTAGTGCAGGGCGAACGACACGCCGGCGACGAACATGAAGAAGATGATCACCCACTGGGTGTACAAACCAAAGGCGCCGACCGACCTGGCTTCTGTGCTGAAACCACCAGTGGACATTGTCGTAAACGCGTGGTTGATCGCCTGAAAAAGGTCCATTTCGCCGGCGACCAGGAAGATCACCTGGATCAGAGTGATCCCGGCGTACACGTACCAGAGCCGCTTGGCGGTGTCTCGAATGCGGGGAGTCAGCCGGTCGAGTTCAGGGCCGGGTGATTCGGCCCTGGCGAGCTGGACCCCCCCGACTCCAAGGATTGGGAGGATCGCAAGCGACAACACGATGATTCCCATGCCGCCCAGCCATTGGGTCAGTGAACGCCAGAACAGTATGCCCTTCGACAGGACCGCGGGGTCTGGGATGACCGAGGCTCCTGTGGTGGTGAATCCAGACGCAGTTTCGAAGAACGCGTCTGTGAGGTTGCCGATTGACCCTGTCAGCAGGTACGGGAGGGTGCCGAAGAAGGCCAATGCGAACCAGGCAAGGCCGACTGTTGCGAAGCCCTCCTTGGTGGTTACGATGCCCTGGCGTCCAAATATCCGCCACGAGACGTACCCCGCGGCCACGGTGATTCCGGCGGCCACCAGAATCCAGAGCGATTCGTTCCACTCTTGGTATATCGCCGAGACGCCGGCGGCGGGTACCATCGCAACCCCTGCGGCCATGACGACTGCGCCGATCACATAGGCGAGTCGGCGGCCCATGGACACCGAGTGAGCCGATCTCCGCTCGGTCGACACGCCTTGGGATCGACTCACCCGAACATACCCTCCACTTGTGCCATCGTTTGGGGCAGGGTGAAGACGATCAAGTGGTCTCGGGCGCTGATCTCCGTGGCGCCGGTAGGCACGATGGCGTCGCCGTCGCGCATGATCCCGCCGATGACCGCCCCCTCCGGCAAAGGAAGCTCCGAAAGGGTCTTGCCGACCGCTTCACTTGCAGCGTCGACTTCCAGCTCAATGACTTCGGCGTCCGTGTCGTTGAAGGTGACCACGGAGTGGATTTTGCCTCTGCGAACGAATCGGAGGATCGAATTCGCGGCGGCCAGCCGAACCGAGACCGTCGCATCGATGCCGAAACCCGAGATCAACCCGACATAGCTCAGACGGTTGACCCTGGCCACGGTGGTGGCGGCGCCGAGGGCCTTGGCAACCAGTCCGGCCATGATGTTTGTCTCGTCATCCTCGGTCAAGGCGATGACGGCATCGTCGTCGTCGATCTGGAACTCGCTGAGTACATCTGGGTCGGTCGGGTCACCGGTCACGATCAGCGCCCTCCCATGCTTTTCTGCCATCTCTCGACAGCGGGCGGTGTCCGGGTCGATCATCACCACTTCGTGGCCGGCGTCCATCAGGTAGTTGGCGGTGAGCTCGGCCACCCGGGATGTGCCAAGAACCAGCGCCCTCCGGATCTTCTTGCGAGATCGGAAGAGCGTCGCGTAGGGGAAGAGGTTAGATCTCGGTGGG
>CALCCX010000525.1 GCA_937900165.1 uncultured Acidimicrobiia bacterium
GGCATCACAATGGCCGAGTACGTCCGGCGGCTCGTAGACCGCGACTTGGCAGAAGCGACTCCGGGCGCCGATCCGTCGAGCATCTTCGCCATCGGAAGTTCAGGCGGTTCCAACATTGCCACCGAGAAAGACGGCGCAGTTGGCGACGCCATCGCAGCCCGGTGGGCGGACCGCACACGGTGAGCGTGTTCGTGGACACGTCTGCGTGGTATGCGGCGGCTGACGTCGACGACGCCAGTCACGAGCGCGCAAAGGCGCGGATCGAGGAGTTCAGCGGGCAACTGGTTACCACCGACCACGTTCTGGTCGAGACGTGGTTTCTCGCCGCCGGCCGTCTCGGGTCGTCGGTTGCCGAGACCCTCCTGGAGCGAATCAGGGCAGGAATCGCCACGGTGGAGGCTGCCATAGTCGCCGATCTGGAGGTTGCGGCGACAATCTGGAGCGAGTTTCCCGACCAAGAGTTCTCCATCGTGGACAGAACGAGTTGGGCGGTGATGCAGCGACTCGGCATCCACGAAGCGGTAGCTTTCGATCGGGACTTTGCCATCTTCCGGTTCGGCGCTCACCGCAAACAGGCATTCACGGTGCACGCCTGATGGACTTCGGGCCACCCGGCCTCCCTGGGTTGCTCACAGCCCACGTCCGTGGGCGGCGCCTTCGCAGACAAGAGCGCGTTCCGCTCGTGCCTGGCGGACCAGAGCGTCGTCGTTGGCGTAGAGGCTGCCCCGAACCCGCATCGACGCAGGCAAAGCTCTGACCACGTCTTCGGTGATCAGCGCCACCGACCGACTCAAAGTCGTCTACCGGGAGTGCCGAGATCCATGACCAGACCCGACGCCACTCGGCGCCACTGGAGAAACCCAACGGCCAACCCAGCCCAGTAGCCCCCGAGCGGCGCATCCGCCAACCACACAATCCGAGTAGTCATCGATGCTGCAGACGCCTGAGCAGTAGAAGCCCGCTTCTACCCGGTATCCACCCTGTGCGGAGGCCCGATCAAGCCCCCTTCTGGAATGTCGTCGCGACAGAACGTGATCGTCAGCAGCCAGACCGTTTGCACCATGCCTTCCGGATCGAGCTGGTCCGCCCCCGGCGTGGTTTCGATGAAATCGAGGGCCAGCGTCGAAGTCGCCGGGTTCTCCCAGGCACCTTGCTCACACCCCGCTCTTGCGAGATCGACCCACTGTTCAGCCGACACATCATCGAGGGCAGTGTGGTTGACACCTATCTGTCGAAGATTGTCGGAAAGCTCTGGGGATACCTCCGCCGACCCGCAAGCCGCGAAAAGCGACAATCCGACCGCCACAACAGCACGCGACAGCGAGCGGCAGGTCGGGGTCATTCTGTCAGCCAGCAAGCCCATCTACGATGACGGCTCGAGACCGGCCGGTGGGACTTGTTGGGTGCGGAACCAGTCGAGCACCTCATCACGTCGAAACAGTCTCCGCTCCCCCACCAGCGTCGAGGGAATCCAACCTTCTCCTGACATTCGGCGGGCCTCATCGATCGACAGGCCCAACATGTCTGCGACCCCTGGAAGATCCAATATCGGTGGGTAGCGTTCGAAACCCTTCACGGGTTGGGTGCGGGGTTGGCAAGGGATCGGACCGTAACCGTGAACGGGTCCTCATTGGGCAACAACACCCGCAGCAGGGTGAACTCCACCTCCCGCTGCAACACGACAGTCACAAACCCGGCGGTGGCGTTGACCGTCGCATCGACATCTGATCCCCATTCTGGGTGACTCACAAGATATTCGAACGCCCTGTCGTTGGCTTGCGCTGGATCCAACTGGATCAATGCGTTGTCTCGAAATTCCGCCCGGTCCAACGCAGTCGCGGCAGCCACCGTCGCCCCATCTGCCATTCCTGCCAGGAGGCGCCGTTCGGTGAAGGCACGCCAGAGGTCGATGCTCAAACCACCCAGAAACAACAGGCCGATGCAGAGGCCGAGAATCCAGATGGTGACCGAGCCCCGTTCGCCCGTGCCCACGCGCCTCATGGTGGGAACGACCTGAAGTCGTCGACGCGCTCTGAGTGGCTGACAACAACATCATTGGCTGCGAACTCACCAATTCCGGGGATAACCAGCAGGGGCGTGTCTACCACGACCGTGGCGGTGATCTCTTGTCCCCAATCCAGCACACCGGCGAAGGTCACCTCAATGGCACTGGCATCAAACCCGTGGTTCAGCGCAATCTCGGTAGCCCGCAGGCGCCCGGCATCCTCGCCGGTTGCCTGATCGCCTGACAACACCACCGATCTGGCAGCTTCTTGGGCAGCCAACTCCGCCATGGATAGGGTCTCTACCCATCTCGGGATCGAGGCCACCAGCATCACCAACGGAAACATGAGAAGACCGATGGCCAAAACCATCTCGATGGCGCCCGATGCCCCTCGGTCCTCCGTCCACCGCTTCATCACGGGGTCACCACCAGGTCAGGCTCCTTGACAGCCCTGGCCTCCAGTACGAATGACCACGCCGCAAAGCCGGGGATAGGACTGACAAGCGTGACGTCGGCGGTCGCCGACATCTCCGTCCCAGAGTCGGCGCACGAAACCGAGACCCCATCGCCGAGGCTGCCACCGAGCAGGTCTGACAGCGCATCGCCTGCCCTAGCCTCACACTCCACCACGCCTGCATCCGCGAACGATCCGGCCCTCACCCCCTCGTCGACTGCAGCCCTGATGACGCCCCTCGCGTAGACGAACAACAGGACGTTGACCATCGAGACGAACACCATCAACGAAATCCCGATCGCCAACATGTAGGTCACGGTCGCGTGGCCGCCTTCGTCGCGCCACCTCGAGGCGCTAGGCATTCAGATTCCGATTTGATCGCGCACGAAAGTGATGACGTCCGCACCGAGTGCTTGTAACGCGGCGAGCAGCCCCATCACGACCAGCACACCCACCACGATCCAGGCAAAGATCGAACTCGTCTCTGCTGCACCTCGGTCGTTTGTCAGCAGCTTCCAGATGTTCACTGTGGTCTCCCTTCTTTTGTATCGCATTTTCATCCTCCAAATATGATCGATGGCAGTGGTGCTCCGAGGAACAGCAATACGACAGGCGCCAGAATCACCACTATCGGAATCACCATCAGCAGTCGTCTCTTGGCAGCCAGCTGCTGCATCTCATCTCTGCGCGAGTTGCGGAGATCCTTTGACAAATCGAGCAGAGCATCGGCCAGATCTGCACCTCTCTCCTGGGCAGTGGCGATCACCCGGTAAGTCCTGGCGGCCTCCGGTTCTGGTGTGAGCTCTGCGGCGCGATCGAGGGCTGCGATGAACGACCAACCCCTCTCATGCAACCGCAAGGCCTCGGCCAGCTCCTCTACAACAGCGCCATTGGCTCGATCAACGACATGGCGGGCTGCCTCTATAGCTCCCCCACCCACCCTGGTCCTCATCGCGATGAGTTGGTTGATGGTGAACAGTTCGCTGCGAATCCGCTCGCTGCGATCGCTCACCGCCGAATCGAGCCGGCTCCTCGCAGTCAGAAGTCCGAGTGCGAATCCAAGAGTCCCAAAAACGAACATCATGATGACAGAGCGAGTTAGGAACAGACCGACCGCGCCAACCCCAACCGCCAAGGCAGCCGCCCGGCCAAGCGCCCGAATTCGATATTCCTGGGGACGCAAATACTCCGGTGTCGAAGGAAAGAGGCCGGCGTTGCGGATTCGAAGTGACAATTGCTCGTCGGAGACCGAGGTCACCAGTCGGCTGACCCTGTCGACCACGCCACCGAAAATCGGAGCGAGTAGCCGTCTGATGGTGCCCTCGCCAAATATCGGGCCTGGGTTCGCCCGGCCAAAAGCGTCAGGACTGCGCTTGAGTTCGGCCCTGGTCGCAGCGGTGAATGGCCTCACTCTGGCGGCCAGCTTGCGGGGCGGGCGGACCAGCACCCAGGCGAACGCGGCCCCAAAGGTCGCCGTCGAGAGTGCGGCAAACAGTGGCAGCCAACCGGTCACGTTCTGGCCTCCCCAGTCACGGCCGACCCGCCCAGGACTCTGCGTTCTGGGCTTCGTTTGCTGAAGAAACGCAACACCACAATGCCGAACACGCTCCAGAGCGCCCCAACGATCACGATGAACAATCCCGAGCCGCTCTGATAGAAGTCCCGATAGGCACCAGGTAGGAACGCCAGAAAAAGCAGCAATGCCCAGGGCACGATCACGACCACCCTGCTCTCCAGGCGCTGCTCGAGGCCTTGGGTCCTGATGTCGCTTTCCACCTTCAAGTCTTCGCCGATCTCGTTGATCAGATCACGGAGGACAACTTCGATGAGGTTGCCCCCGTGGATGTGGGCAAGCACGAGGACTTCGACAACTTTATCGGTCGTAGCGTCTCCCATTTCCTCTTTGACAAGTTCGAGAGCGGGGACCACTCCTAGCATTCGGACCTGAAGGGGAAATCGCTCAAAGGCGTCCCTGATTGGGAGCGGGCCGGTTCTCGCGAGAGTCACCAGGGCATTGACCAGCGTGACACCCGAACCGATGCTGGCGAGAAGGTCCCTGATCCCATCAGGCCAGGCACCTCGAATCTCATCGAGCCGAGCCAGGCGCCGCCGCCCGTAGTAGGCCCTCGGCCACATGAAGGCACCGACGGCGGGCACAACGGCCAGCCACCATGCTCCGCTGATGGTCAGCGAGAAAAGGAACGTGACCGATGCGACTGCAATCGAGCCTGCCACGAATTGAGCCGGGGTCAGGTCGGACCCTGCCTGGATGAGCCAGAGTTGTCTGGCAGGAACGTCTGGCCTCGGTTTGGACTGGATCCTGATGTTCGGGGCGTTGCCAGTCGCGTACCCCAGCGCGAAGTATGCGAAGATCGCAGATGACAGGGCGGCGATGAGCATCATCAGAGGTGCGGCCGCCATTTTCCGGACAGGATGGATTGCACGGTCACATCCGGCGGCAGTGGGCGTTGAATACGGGCCGTGAGGTCGGGGGGCGGCAGCGTGCCGGTCCAGCGCATGGGCGCTCCAACCTCATCCCTCAAAAAGATCGCCTCAGTCGTGAACTCGTCAGAGGTCAGGGAAGGGGCGACCACGAGGATCTCCTGAACCTGGCGAAGGATTCCTTCGTCTGGACGATCCGCCATCGTCTCTCGGTCCAGGTGCACGACAAGATCGATCGAGTTCGCGAACACTCTTCTGACTATCGATTCTGTGACGTTCTCCCCGGCCATGACTGCCGCGTTTACAAGTGCGTTCAGCGCATCTCTGGCGGAATTGGCGTGAATCGTGCACGCAAACCCGCAGCCGGCGTTCACAGCCCGAGTCAACTCGAAGGCCTCTGCTCCCCTCACCTCTCCAACGCAGATGATGTCTGGACGCTGCGCCAGGACGACCTTGACGAGATCCCTCAGTGTGTACTGTCGGCTTCCGTCGAGGGTCGGCGGGCTTGCCTCGTAGAAGCTGCCATGAAGGAGCGGCACGTGAAGCTCCCTCACTTCCTCACATACCCTGACACAATGGTCGGCCGGTGCCGCCCGGAGGTATGCACTCAGCATGGTCGTCTTCCCGGCCCCTGGGGGGCCGGAAAACAACAGAGTGGTCGTCGCCTGCGCTGCGGCCCACAGGAAGCCGGCCGCCGAGGCGGTCAGTGCGTCTCGGCCCACGAGGAAGCCCAGGTCGTAGTCCTTGACCGTGTACTTTCGAAGCGTCACGGAAAGGTGGTCGGCTACAGGCGGAATCACGGCGGTGAGACGCGCAGATCCGTCCAGGACCCTGGCTTGCTCAATCGGATTGGATGTGTCGAGGCGCCGATTGGTCCCGGACAGGATCCGGTCGATTATCTGGCGATTCTCGGCCTCCGAAGTGGGGGCATTGAGGCCCTGGAGTCTCCCGGAGGTATCCAGGAAGGTGACTCTGGAACCCTCGATGAAGATTTCCTCGATGTCGTTGCGTTCAAGGAGGTCTGTCAGCGGCCCGTATCCCGCCAGCGAGTCGATCAAGCGGCTGGTGAGCTCTGCGGGATTTCGCAGAGGCCGGTACCCCTCTCCTGCATATGCCTGCCTTTGGTATTGCTCTACGAGTTCGACCACCGCGCTCCGTACGCCCTCGGCGTCGGTGGAAGGGTTGAGCTTCAACTCCTCTACACGCTCAGCCGCAGTCTTGTGCAGCGTCTTGTTCTCGCTCGCCACCGTCTTGACGCCACCTTCGAGGCTGCCTCGCCCGTCT
>CALCCX010000526.1 GCA_937900165.1 uncultured Acidimicrobiia bacterium
TTGTGATCTGGATCTGTCATGACGACGGAGACAAAGGGCGCACCATTGAGGTTCATCATCAAGACGGCCGAAACCAGACGGTCCCCGACGATCACGCCATACGAGTGGTCAAGCATGGGTGAACCTTCGAGCCAATCGTTGACCTCTTCGATCGCCTCTTTCAGCGTCTCACCTTCGTAGTCGATTGTCCCTACATTCGCATCGAGCATCAGCTGAGCCAGCGCATCCCGGTCGGTCGATTCCAGGCGCCTGATCCTCGCATCACCAGCATCTAGTTCTGGGCGGGACGTCGATAGGTCGATCTCATAGCGAAGCTTGAGGCTTTCAGCCATTTGAACAACCTAATACGCCCAAACTACGGATTCCGCCCATTTATCTTTCGCTTCCGCCCGACTGCGGGGTGGTTAGACGCCGCTTGCTTCGCTGGCGGTCACGACGGGATGATCTCGAAGTCGACGATGTCGGACGGAGCGAAGGCATCCCATATGGCTTCGCCGTTGCTACCGGATTGGGCCGTAGGTACCGTCGAGGTCCTCGGTGTCAAGTCTGCCAAGGTCACCCAGGTTGATGCCGACCTGCAAACGCCTGCCTGACTGTGATGATGATGGGTCTGTTCCAATTGTTGGGGAGGTGTGGCACAATTGTGGCCATGTCTTTTGAATCGTTGCGTACGGTGCGGGACCGCTTTTCTGAGTTCATTGAGCGGGTGCAGTCGCATCACGAACGTGTCGTTGTGACCAAAAACGGGACTCCGGCCGCGGTACTGATCAGCCCAGACGACCTCGAGTCGCTGGAAGAGACCGTCGCGGTGCTCGGCGACTCCGATGCGGTGGCCGATCTCGTTGAAGCGCATCGTGCCTATCTGGATGGCGACGTGGTCCGCGGCGTCGATGCCGTCAAGGCCCTCCGGCCGGCGTGACCGAGCCGCGGTATGAGATCGTTGTGACGGCGCCGGCGGCGCGAGTGATCTGGGAAACACTGCCAGAAGCGGTGGCGTTTGCAGTCGTCGATTTCATCACCGGGCCGTTGCTGGAGAACCCGCAGCGGATCGGGGCTGCGCTTCGGAACGAACTGGAGGGGATCTGGAGCGCCCGGCGCGGCACGTACAGCGTCGCATATCGGATCGATGAGGAGCGCCGAGAAGTCATCGTCCTACGCGTCGGACATCGCCGCGACATCTACCGATCGCAGCAACAACCTCGAGCAGGACCTAGGCCGCGGGAGATGAGAAACGCTGCGAACCGGTGAAAGTCGAGGAGCAGCATTGTCACAGGTCGAATGACATTTCTGACTCAATCGTCAGGTCACGAAAACCCCCCGAATTGGACTCTTTAATCCGTAGGTTCTGGGTTCAAGTCCCAGGGGGCCTACTAAAACAGCAAGTCGCTTGGACCAGGGCTTATGTGGTCAGGGACTCGCTGACTGGGCGTCAGGGGCGCCTAACTCTCCGCCGATAGACTGCTGCGAGACTCGGTTTGGTACACCTTGTACACCCGAAAATGGTGCGACTGGTGCTGACTCCCGCAACCAGGATCTGTACCAAACGTAGTGTATAGACTGCACCAAACAGAGCGTGGTGATACTCTGGGGCCAATGCAAGATCGGCGAGAGTATCGAAAGGAATATAGACGCAGGGTCGTCGACCAAGAGCTTGACGAGCTGTTCCCCGCGCTTCCAGCGATTCTCCTCGACGGCCCCAAGGGCGTCGGCAAGACCGCGACTGCAACGCAGCGAGCAGCGGTTGTACGCAGGCTCGACCGCGACCAGGACCGAGAACTTCTCGCCGCCGACCTCGATCGAATCGCTCACGATCCACGACCTGTCCTGTTAGATGAGTGGCAACGACTCCCGCCCATCTGGGATACGGTCCGCCGCCATGTCGATAGCGACTCCAGCGGCGGCCAGTTCCTGCTAACCGGGTCGACTCCGGCGTCTCTAAGAAACGTCACAACTCACTCCGGAGCTGGACGCATCACTACGTTACGAGTACGCCCGCTGACACTGCCGGAACGACTCCATCTCGAAACGACCGTGTCGCTCAAAGCTCTCACACATGGAACCGCCGGTCGCATCGCCGGCGCAACAACAGTCGACCTAGCCGAATACGCATCTGAGATCGAAGCTGGTGGATTCCCGGGCATGAGACACCTCTTCGGCAAGGCACTGCGGACACAACTAAACGGCTACCTCGACCTCATCGTCAACCGCGATCTCCCCGAAGCCGGACTGGTCGCACGCCAACCCGAACTCGTCAAAGGATGGCTGCGTGCCTACGCCGCAGCCACCTCGACCACAACCACCCGAGAGAAGATCCGTCGCGCCGCCACGCCCGGCGAAAACCCACTGGCAGCTACAACCGCTCGTCCCTATATGGAAATACTGAGCGCACTGCGAATCCTCGACCCCCTCCCAGCGTGGCTTCCAACAAAGAACCATCTGCGCACCCTAACCAACGGCCCTAAGCACCACCTCGCCGATCCCTGCCTGGCGCTGCGACTGCTCAACAGCACCGCCGATCGAATGCTCGACGGAAATGAGCCCGACACCCCACTCGTTCGAGACGGCACCTTTCTCGGGGCGCTGTTCGAATCGCTCGTGGCCCAAACATTGCGGGTCTTCGCCCAATCGGCTGAAGCCAACGTCTCGCATCTGCGAACCAAAGGAGGCCGCCAGGAAATCGACTTCATCATCGAGAACCCCAACGGAATCGTGGCAATCGAAACCAAGCTCGCCTCAACAGTCAACAACACCGACGTCAAACACCTGCACTGGCTCCAACAACAGAACCCCGACCAAACCACCGACCTTGCCGTCATCACCACCGGCAAAGAGGCCTACCGACGAACCGACGGGATCGCCGTCATACCCCTAGCCCTACTCGGCCCCTAACAACGCCACCCCGAACAGCCAACCGTGACGATTCCTGCTGCGGTCACTGTGAGGAGCGCATGGCCCGCCCCTGACGGCGCGTCGTCAGCCACTCGCTGCTCCTAAAACGGAGCCTCTGTCGGCTCTCAGGTCGAGTTGATCGACAGCGTTGAGATCTGCTCGGGACGCGCAGGGAGTGACTCGAACGGTGGGGTCGGTCTCATATCTTCGAGCGGAACACGATTCATCGGTCTGGATGGTCGCGCACTGCCTTGGCG
>CALCCX010000527.1 GCA_937900165.1 uncultured Acidimicrobiia bacterium
GGGCGGGACTGCGTGGCGACGTGTTTCCCATTGAAGTCTCAGAGGCGCTGGACGACACCCCGGTGTTTCATGACGACGTGGTAGGGGGCTACCTGATCTACTCGGAGGGGCCTGGTCGACTGGTGATGGTGGACGACCGAGCGGAGCTGTATGGCATTGATGGTTTCACCGAGGTACCGCAGGCCAGGGGAGGGGCGCCGGATTGGAGGGATACGTTCGAGCGCTGGGAGATCGGCCAGGCTCTCTTAGAGGTGGACGATGGTCTCGCTACTGTGTTGATTGCCGAGGGATGGATCGAGCAGGACTCTGATGAATACTTCATCCTGCTCGGGAAGCCGTAGATGCCTCGCAATCGCACGGCGGTTTCGGTCTGGGCCGTGCCGTCAAACGGCGGCCTGGTTTGAGACGCCCCCAACAAGAGAGAGGGCCACCTCCGGGTGGCCCTCTTCTCAAGTCCAGTGTGGCTGCAGACCAGTGTCAGGGTCTTATCCCGCTACTGATGTCATCCCACATGCTGGTGGTCTCCTGACCAGTGAAAGACACGGCGATGATCGCTACGACGACGATAAGAGTGATGAGGAGTGCGTACTCCACGAGTCCGGCTCCTTCGTCATCCAGTAGTCGTCGCATGTCAGTCCTTTCTCGACAGAAATTTCTAACCGCCGAGTTCGCTGCCGATCTCTTCGAATGTAGAAGTGACCTCGTTGCCTGCGAACGTGATGGCGATGATGGCCACAATGGCGATCAATACGACGAGCAACGCGTACTCAACGAGGCTGGCGCCTTCGTCGCTGTCCATCTTCGCTTGAATCCAATTCCATGCCTGAAGCATCTTGCTTCCCTCCTTGGTAGGGGCGAGTGGTGCTGCTGGAGAAAGTATCCCACGCAGGGCGGTTGCAACCTATAGGTCGAACGACTCATTCGCCGGTGCGGAGGCCCAATCTTATCGCTTCGACGGCGGCCTGGGTCCTGTCGTTCACCCCTAGCTTGGCGTAAATGTTGGCGAGGTGATTCTTGACTGTCTTCTGGCTGATGAATAGGCGTTCCGCCAATTGTTCGGTGCCCGAGTTGCCACTCGCCAGTTCAGTGAGAAGTTCCTTTTCGCGGGCGGTCAGCGAGGCCGGACCCGGTTCGAGTTGTGGTTCGATGAATCGGTCCAACATCTCACGTTCTGTGGCTGGATCGAGCAGTGATTCACCCGCGGCGGCGGCTCTGACTGCGGCCGCCAGGTCAGGAAGTGGAGTGCTCTTGGACAAAAACCCACACGCCCCGGCCTCGGCGGCGAGGCTGCGCTGCTCGTCCGAGGCGTGCATCGTGACGACGATGGCAGGCGGGTGGCTGGCGCCGAGCTCTCGAAGCGTTTCCAGGCCATTCAGCTCTGGCATCTCCAGGTCGAGCAGGAGAACGTCTGGAGTCACGTGTTCGAGGCCCTCGACCAGGACCCGGCCGTTCGGCGCGGTCAGAACCACCGAGATGTCAGGAACGGCCTGAAGAGCCTGTCCGATGCCCTCGGCGAACAACGCGTGGTCGTCTGCGATTGCGACTGTGATGGTCATTCGTCTCCCCAAACGACGGTGATGGCCGTGCCGGAACGCCCAGACGTGATATTCAACTCAGCCTTTATCTTTCCTGCTCGTTCCTGCATCCCGATGAGACCGTAGTGGCCGTCTGGGACAACCGAGCGATCGAAACCGCGCCCGTCATCGTGAACCGTGATGGACCCCCTATCAAAATCCGAAACTCCGTGGACGGTAATCGCCTTGGCGCCTGAGTGTCGAACGGCATTGCGGATGGCCTCGGTGACGATGCCGGCGACGTCATTTGCCACCGACGGGCGAGGGGGGCGTTGCTCATCGAGTCTCAATACAAAGTCGATAGAGTCGTTGCCTGACTTCTTGATGCTGGCCTGGACAGCTTCGGTAAGGCTCGGCTGTTCGTCCTCCCTGAGGTCGGCGACGGTGCTGCGAATTTCTTCGACCAGGCCTCCAACCGAGCTGCGCAGGTCGTGGAGGTGCCCGGCCATGGCCGGCTCGGCCGGGTTCTGGAGAATCGCCATGTCCACCGCCAGTCCAAGCGAAGCAAGTGAGGGCCCGATTTCGTCGTGTAGTTCTCGTGCCAACCGTACCCTTTCCTCCTTGATCGCCCTTCGAGCTATGTCTTGAAGCAAATGGACATTGGCGAATGCGAGGGCGAGTGGTTGGAGCGAGTCCTCGGCTATCCGCTTGTCCTCGTCGCTGAGTGGCTCGTCTGAGGTCACGACGACCAATCCCACCTGGCGGGTCCCGACGGCGAGCGGGAACGACACCTTGTGCTCTCCGGGGGCCTCGGCACCTCGTCGGGAGACAACGACGGGGCCCTGCTCGCTGGAGAGGGCAACCATGCCTGCCTTCATGGGGATCGCCCTCTGAAGCCCGGTTAGGGCTGCATCTCCGACCTCGATGGGGTTCAGCTCGTTGGAATCGGCGAGGTCGGAGAGGCGGGTGAGTAGATCGTTGGCGTGTTCGAGGCGTTTGAGGCGTAAACCCACTTCGGCGGAGGCTTCTGCATAGGCGAATGCTCTCCTTTGCTCCTCAACGAGTAGCCGCCGGGCTTGGCTGAACGTCATGCCCACGAGGAGATAGAGGATCGAGAATTGAACAACATTGAGAATAACCGTGCGGGGGTCTGTGGTGCCTGCACCCCAAATGTCGCTCGAGTTCAACGCTACGAGCAAGCCGATTGAGAGAGCTGCCGTCGCCATGCCGAGCCGCGTCCCTCCAAAGAAAGCTCCAAACACGACAGGGGTCAGCGTCAGCAGCAGGAAGGGAGACGTGCCGCCACTACTTGTCAACCCAACTGCGGCGAGTGTCAATCCTGCCCCGACCAGGGCCACCGCCTCAACGACGAGCTGGCGCCGTCGGCGCATGGCAGAGCGTGGCAGAAATGTAAACCCGACGGCATAGATGCTGGCGAGGGCCGCAGCCACGACAAACGCGATCGGGTCGCCTTCGAAGGGCCGATCGAGCACGGGGAGTAGGAAGCCGAACCCGAACGTCACCCACACCAACACCTTGAGGATGGTGTCGAAGTGCTGTTCCCAGCGATTTCTGTCCAGCATCATGACCCCTGAGGGTATCTTGGTGAGCCGATGAAACAGTGTCACATCATCTTGACCGGCGGTATCGGCTCTGGAAAGTCGGCGGTTGCCCGCCTGCTTTCGGACCGCGGAGCATTCGTTGTCGATGCTGATGCTATCGGCCACGAGCTGTTCGAGCCAGAGGAACTTGTTTTTCGCCAGGTGGCCGAACGCTGGCCCGGTGTTGTTGTCGATGGTCAGATCGACCGAAGAGCCCTCGGGCGCATCGTGTTCGGTGAGCCAGAGGAGCTGCTTGATCTCGAGGCGATCACCCATCCGGCAATCAGGCAGCGGATCTTTGACAGGATCCAAGATGCGGGTCGCCGACTGGTCGTGGTCGAACTTCCGTTGCTCTCGGATTTCCTCGGTGACGGCTGGACCAGGGTTGTGGTTGACACACCAGACCCGACTCGGGTGCGGAGATTGAGGACCCGAGGCTTGCAGAGCGACGAGATCTCGAGCCGAATGAGGGCCCAGCCAGATAGAAAAACATGGATCGCCTCTGCCGATCACGTTGTTGAGAACGCGGGCTCGCTCGAGGATCTGGACCAGCGGGTAGACGAACTCCTGGAAGCGTTGGGCCTTGGTGATCTCGAGCCGCCGGACTGATGGTGCACAGCACTAGGTCAGTGTTCTGAACGGCGCCTCGATTGTCGCATGCAAGCCGTATCCTGGTTGGCGATGACCGACTTCCTCGTTGAATCCGAATTTCAACCCGCTGGACAGCAGCCGCAAGCCATCGAACGTCTCGCCGAGGGAGTCGAGCGAGGCGACGGGTTCCAGACGCTGCTGGGGATCACCGGGTCAGGAAAATCGGCCACGATTGCCTGGACCATCGAAAAGGTTCAACGGCCGGCGTTGGTCATCGCGCCCAACAAGGCCCTGGCAGCACAACTTGCTTCTGAGTTTCGCCAGTTCTTTCCCAAGAACCGGGTGGAGTACTTCGTTTCCTACTACGACTACTACCAGCCAGAGGCCTACATCGCCCAGACAGACACCTACATCGAGAAGGACTCCTCTGTCAACGATGACATCGACCGGCTGCGGCACGCGGCAACCAGTTCACTGCTGTTTCGCGAAGACGTGATCATTGTCGCTTCCGTATCTTGCATCTATGGCCTCGGTAGCCCTGCCCAATATTCCGGTCAGCTCCTCCGGCTGATCCGGGGTGTGGAGTTCCCACTGGAGGAGGCGATCAGGCGCCTGATCGATATCCGGTACGAGCGCAACGAGATCAACCTGGTACGTGGAAAGTTCCGGGTCAGAGGCGACACGCTCGAGATTCATCCCGCTTACGACGAAACGGTGGTCAGAGTCGAATTCTTTGGTGACGAGGTGGAGCGCATTCTGCGCATGAACCCCCTGACCGGAGAGGTCATCGAAGAGATGAAGGAGTTGTGGGTCTACCCGGCGACTCACTATTCGGCCACCCAGGAGCGCATGGAAACCGCGATGGTCGGGATCGAACAAGAGCTGAAAGTTGAACTCGCCAAGCTCGAGGAATCGGGCAAGTTGCTCGAAGCCCAACGCCTCCGGATGCGCACCGCCTATGACCTGGAAATGATCCGCGAGGTCGGATACTGCTCCGGCATCGAGAACTACAGCCGACACATCGATGGCCGGGCGGCCGGAGAGGCACCGTACACGCTACTGGACTATTTTCCCGAGGATTTCATCACGATCATCGACGAGAGCCACGTTGCCATCCCACAGCTTCACGGACAGTACGAGGGAGATCGCAGTCGCAAGGACCAATTGGTCGAACACGGATTTCGGCTTCCGTCTGCACGTGACAACCGGCCACTGCGGTTTGATGAGTGGTTGGATAAGACCGGTCAGGTCATTTTCATGTCTGCGACACCAGGCCCATTTGAACTCGAGCGATCGGATCAGGTAGTCGAACAGATCGTCAGGCCGACCGGTTTGGTGGACCCAGAGGTGATCGTGCGTCCCACCAAGGGGCAGATTGACGACCTGCTCCACGAGATACGGGAGAGAGCAGTAGCCGACCAGCGGGTGCTGGTGACCACGCTCACCAAGAAAATGTCGGAGGACCTGACCGACTACCTGCTCGAGATGGGGGTGAGGGCTCGCTACTTGCACTCGGAGATCGATACGCTCGAGCGGGTGCAGCTTCTCCGCGAGTTGCGGCTGGGAGATTACGACGTCCTGGTGGGTATCAACTTGCTCCGTGAAGGCCTGGACCTGCCCGAGGTGTCGTTGGTCGCAATCCTTGACGCTGACAAGGAGGGCTTCCTCCGGTCGCGCACCAGCCTGATCCAGATCATCGGCCGTGCTGCCCGCAACGTCGACGGACAGGTGGTCATGTATGCGGATGAGGTCACCGATTCGATGCGTTCTGCGCTGAATGAGACAACTCGACGGCGAGGGCTTCAGACCCGATACAACGCCGAGCATGGCATCGATCCTCAGACGATCCGCAAGAGGGTGTCAGACATACTGGAACTGATCTCTTCTCCGGCTGACGCCCCATCGGTCGACCGCCGGCGTCGGGAGGTTGCCCAACGGGCGACTCTGGATCTCGGTGGTGATGTTCTCGGAGACCCCCTGGAGAATCGGCTCGAGGCTCTCGGGCGAGGCGCCTTCGACCTGCTCTCCGTGCTTGAGCGACTCCGCCTGCTCGAAGGACAGGTTGAGGTCTTTCTGGATGGCGTCCGTGTACTGGTTTCCTCCCACCGCGATGTCGCGGTTGAAGACCAAGGAGCCGTCCCGCACCACGTTGACGTTCATGGTGGAGGCGCCGATGTTGAGCAGCGCCACCACCCGCCCCGGGTCGGGCACGTAGTTGATCTCGTAGCAGTTCTGCAGGGCGAAGACGTCGACGTCGACGATCGTCGGGTTTCGCCCGGCCTGCTGGATCGCCGAGGTGTACTCGCTGATCTTGTCCTTCTTTACTGCCACGAGCAGCACGTCCATGTTCCCCGCCGTGGCTCCACCCTCGACCACCTCGTAGTCGAGCTGTACGTCCTGGATGTCGAACGGGATGTACTGCTCGGCCTCCCAGTGGATCGACTCGGCCAGCTCTTCTTGAGTCATGATTTCGATATCCCAACCAGAGAGCTTGCTCGCCAAACGGACATTCTGGCCACGCCGCCCGATGGCTAGGGATAACTGGTCTTCTCGCACGAGCACAATCGCTCGGCCTAACATTTTGCAGAGGATAACCTGCTCGACCTCGGCTGGCTGCAAAGCGTTGGGGATAAATATCTCGAGATTGTCGTCCCATCGCACGATGTCGATACGCTCGCCGGCCAGTTCGTCGACAATGTTTTTGATGCGGTTGCCGCGGACGCCCACGCAGGCACCGACGCAGTCAACCCGTTGGTCGCTACTGCTCACGGCGACTTTCGAACGGTAGCCGGGCTCTCGCGACATGGCGCGTACTTCGATGATGCCGTCGATAATTTCGGGAATCTCTTGCTCAAACAATCGCTGAACTAGCTGGGGACGGGCACGGCTGAGGATCACTTTGACGCGGCTGCCCGATTTTCGCACTTCGAAAACGGTCGTCCTTACCCGCTCGTTGACGTGATGGGTTTCGCCAGGAATCCGTTCACTACGGGGCAGAATCGCTTCGACGTTGGTCAGCGAGACGGTTGCGGCACCGCCCTCGTATCGCTGAATGATGCCGCTGACCATTTCGCCAATCAGCTCGCTGTACTCGTCGTGAAGCGCATCCCGCTCGGCTTCACGGATTTTTTGGATCATCACCTGCTTGGCAGTTTGAGCGCCAATGCGACCGACGGTTTCCTCGGAGTCGAGCGGCTCGCCATCGCAGGAGGCCGTGATGGTGCCGGCGTCACGGTCAATTCGAACCTCTATTTCTGCCTCTTCGCCATAATGCTTCTTGGCGGCAGAGACTAGCGCAGCCTCAATTCCCTCGAACACGATTTCTTTTTCGATGTTCTTGTCGCGATGTATGGCATCAACGATTCTCAGGACTTCACTAGGGTTCATGAGGTTGGCTTTCTGCGGCAAATAACGCCTGCCGCAAGGCACTTCAGATTGTCAAATTGTCGGACGGGAAAGGTGCCATGACTTGCGGCACGACTCCTTCCCCATGTTATAGCTTCAGTCGTTTTAGCGGTTTTTTGAGGGCAGACGCTCCCTGGGGGCCTTGCAGGCTCCTAGTGCTTTGCCTAATGCTTGGAAAATGACAAAGCACTAGGCT
>CALCCX010000528.1 GCA_937900165.1 uncultured Acidimicrobiia bacterium
GTCAGGGTTGTGGCCGTGATGGGGCACATGTTGATCGTCACAGTACGTGGACGAACTTGGATCTTTGTTTTTTTTTTTTTTCAAGCAGAAGACGGCATACGAGATATATCAGTGTGACTGGAGTTCAGACGTGTGCTCTTCCGATCTATCTCGGCCCGCACCCACTCCCCCGGTTTTCCAGAATCGAGCACTATCAATCCGTCGATGTCTGGCGCCTCTCGGAACGACCGTCCGACGGGAGTGCCGTCCTCCACCTGGTCGACCAACACGTCGAGCACCTCGCCTACCTGGGCGCGGTTGGCTTTCGCAGTCAGATCGTCCTGGATGGTCGAGACGTGGCGAAGCCTGGCCATGGCCTCTTCACGGGGCACCGCCCCATCGAGGTCGACAGCAGCAGTGCCCTCCTCGGCCGAGTACGGGAAGAATCCGGCCCAATCGAGCTCGGCCGACTCCAGAAACTCTGCCAGCTCATCGACATCGTCTTCGGTCTCACCAGGAAACCCCAAAATGAACGACGACCGCAAGGCCGCATTCGGAGACGCCAGCCTGATCCGCTCGATCAGGGCAAGATGTTTTTTGGTATTGCCGGGACGTTTCATCGATCGCAGCAGTGGGCCGGCGGCGTGCTGGAGGCTCAGGTCGAAATAGTCGGCGATCAGTGCATTTCCGGCCATCTCTTCTATTAGTGATTGTCTGATCTCCGTCGGGTAGAGATACAGAAGTCTGAGTCGCTCGATGCCTTCGACGTCCGAGACGAATCGCAACAGGTCGGTGATGCCGCCTGGCGCTTCTATGTCACGCCCGTAGGCAGCCAGATCTTGCGCGACCAGGACGACTTCCGACACTCCTCCAGCGGCCAGCCCGGCCATCTCGTCACGAATCTCGGATGGACGGCGGGAACGCTGTTTGCCCCTGATGAGAGGAATGGCACAGAAGGCACACGTTTTGTCGCAGCCCTCCGCCGTCTTCACGTAGGCAAATGGCAGGGCCTGGGCGGGTCGGTTGATCGAATGGAGGATGTCAAAACTGGATCCCCGGTTGGTGGAGCCGGTCGCCTCGATCGACACCGGCTGCCATCCGGTCAGTTCACCGAGCGTGCCGGCCAACTCTCCATATCGGTCGAGACCCAGAATCGCATCTACCTCCGGTAGCGCCTCTGCCACGTCTGACCCGAATCGCTGCGCCATGCAGCCAATCACCACCAGGCGGGCGTCAGGGGCCTTTGCGTCCTCGAGCTCGAGAATCGTCTCAACAGACTCCTGACGGGCCTCTTCGATGAACGCACACGTATTCACCATCACCACATCAGCCTCATCTGGCGAGTCGGCTGCCAGGTAGCCCGCCTCGGCCAGCATTGCGCTGACCTTCTCGGAATCCACCTGGTTCTTGGCACACCCAAGCGTCGAAAGCCAGACGGTCGGAGCACCAGCGTGATCGTTCATCGGGAGGGAGTGTACGGGCAGCCGCCGAGGTCGATTCTTCACTCAGTGGTTCAGCAACGTCTTGATGATTTCTGTGACTTGGCGGCTGGTCGCCTCGTCAACCGTTCCCAGGCGGTGCACGAGTCGATCACGATTGATCGAGCGAATCAGCTCGCACTGGACGAATCTGACCTCATCAAGCCCGGTGTCTGGTGAGGCTTCGATCTCGACGTGAAGCGAAAGGCCACGATGCGTGGTGGTCAGCGGGGCGACTACGACGAATGGAAAATCGGGGCCGAAAGTTTCTGGTGGGCCGATAACCAGGGCGGGGCGGTGATGGGCCGGTTCACCCCGATATGGATCTCCGAAGTCGACCAACCAGAGGTCATCAACCGACGCCATCACCGACCGACGAGGCCTCCGCCTCGGCCAGGTAGTCCCTCCACTCGGCGGGTTCACCTCTCAGCGCGTCCAGCTCGGATACAACCTGGCTTGCGAATCGTTGCCGACGCAAGGCTTCGGTTGCCAAACGAACAGTGTCGATCAACGAGGCGCCCGCCAACTTGCTCAGCTCGAGCAGCTCCGCATGGGTCTCGGTGTCTACTCGGATCGTCGTAGTTGCCATACCCGCATTGTAACGGTGATGTATACGATGTGTCTACATCGAAACATTTGGACTTCGACCGTTCCGACATGGAACCGACAACCACTCTGCGTCGTTGTTTTGGTGTGAAATCACGGCGCCTGCCAGGACCGCTCGTGGCAATCCTGCTCGTCACCGTTGTGGCGGCGCTGGTGGCGACGCCGGAGCGTCTCACTGCCGGCACGGTTGCCCGCGTCGATGAAACCTTCGACACAGCCAGTTGGCCAGACGGCTGGTTGGGCTGGGCCCCTGGCGTGCTCAACAACGCCTCCCTGACGCCATCGGTAGACGGCTCGGCGTTGACCGTGACCATCCCCGAGGGGCGCCAATATGGTTCACGCTTCTCGTTACCTTTGGAAGACGAGTCCGGGATCGCCCCCAACGAGATCTACTTTCGCTACGACATGAAACTCTCCCAGGGATGGGGTGCTGACGGAACAGGGAAGCTGCCGGGACTGGCCGGCCTGTACTCGGCTTCGGCGAGGGGTGGCAAACCGTCGAGCGAAGCACAACCGGGTTGGTCGGCGAGGATCGGCTTCGGACCTGGCCCGGAGCCAGGGACCTCGAGGCTCAGCTACTACGTCTACCACCTCGACCAACCGGGCAGCTTCGGAGAGGGTATGTCGTTCGGGGAGCGAGGGGTCATCCGCGACGGCGAATGGTACTGCCTCGAAGGTAGGGTGCGAATGAACACGCCTGGAGCCAACGACGGCATTTTGGAAGCCTGGATCGACGGTATGCCCGTGATGTCTCGCAGCGATCTGGCGTTCAGGCGATCGACGGAGCCTCAGATCGGCATCAGATCTCTCTGGTTCAACGTCTTTTTTGGAGGAGAACGGACCTCCCCGGTTGATAGGTCTGCCAGCTTCGACAACGTGGCGGTCGGGCCCGATCGACTCGGATGCGGAGAGGTGACCGGCCAGGTTCTGCCGGCAGACGTGACCGGGGATGGGCAAACCGACCTCCTCACCCTCAGCGATTGCGGTACAGAACCGTGCTGGGAAGTCTCAGAGGGCAAGGCCTTTCGATTGGATTCCGGATCTTCGGTCCAAGAAGCCGACGACCTGACGTGGGTAGCCCAGCGGCTAGGAGCAGTCGCGGGCGACTTTGACGGCGACGGAGCCGGGGATGTGGCCTACTGGGGTCGTTGTGACGGATCAATCGGTTGCTGGTCGGTGCAACGAGCCAATGATTCGGGACTTGATCCTCCGACCTCGTGGGGCACGGCGACGGCGGCCAACGACGCCGATCCGAGCCTCGGGCTGGCGGCCGGCGACTTCGACGGTGACGGCCGGGCCGATCTCGTATACATAACCCCGTGTGGAACCAATGCGTGCTGGATGGTGCAGACGTCCGCCGGGGATCGATTCGCGGATCCCGTTTCTTGGGGCTCCGGTGCTTTCTTTGGCCAGGACACGGACTCTTTCGGGGTCATGACGGGCGACCCAAACGGCGACGGACTCGACGACCTCATCTACGCAGGCCAATGCGGTGATCCCGCTCAGCGCTGTTGGCGAGTTCAAGTCTCCAGCGGGACCTCTTTCGAAAGAGGGATCTCTTGGGCCCTCGTGGCCGACGACCTACCGCCCATCCCTCAGTTCGGCGCGACAGTCGCCGACGTCAACGGCGACCAGCGCGACGACATCGTCTACCTGGCCGAATGCGATGGGACGAGATGTTGGCGAGCGCTCATCTCGGACGGCACCGCCTACCGCGACCGGTATTGGGGCTCTACAAACGAAGACCTGATCCCGGTCCGGGGCGGCCAACCCGCCGCCGGCGACATCAACGGCGACGGCCTAGACGACCTCACCATGCAGATCCGATGCCCGGATGATCAGTGTTGGCGGGTCTGGCTGAGCACCAACGGAGGTTTCGTATCCATAGACGGATCCCCAATAGTCGACGACCTGACCACCCCCACCGAGTAGGGCCATTGCGGTCAGGTGTGGTACCCGTTCCTTAGGCTCGGCTGTGGATATATCCACATTCCTGCCGAAAGTTCATACGCCGCCGGCTGAGAGGACGAACTTTCGGCTCTAGTAGGGATATATCCACACTAGAGCCTAAGGAACGGTCTTCCTGCCTAGATCTCGTTGAAGAAGTAGCGGCGCATGATTGAGAGGGGTTCTTCGAAGTCGTCGCCGTGCAGGTAACGCAGGGTGGCGGCCAGAGTCGAGAGCATCGGGTTGCCGTCTTGGGGCGTGAAACAGAAGCCGACCAATTCGTTTCCGTCGCGCACGGCCAGGGTTTCGATCGGGACTACGGCCTGGTTGAGGATGCGCCCGTAGTAGCCATGGTCGCGGCCGAAGGAGAAGACCTGGTTGGCCGAGCGCTTGTAGGTCACGGCGATCCTGGGGTTTGCCTGGATTCGTTCGATGGCCTCGTCGACTGTCATCTCACGGTCCAGTGTCAGGCTGAAGTGCATGGAGTGCATGTATTGAGTATTCAGCTTCATCGCAGATGAAAACAGGTTGAGGTTGTAGCCAAGCGTCTCGAACAGGAGGTGAGCGTCACGAGCGTGATGGGTCCCGAACCGATCGTCCTTGTGCCTCTCGACCGTCGGCGATGCAACGTAGCCGGCGTCCTGGCTGATGTCGTTGGCACGGCGAATACACAAAAAACGACCGTCGGTCAGCAGACTGGTGCCATCCGTGTCCATGGCCAAGGTTTTGATCAGCGCAGCGATGTTGTGCGTATTGCAAGACACGATGTGCAGGAAACGGTCGTCTGGTCCGATTGCGGCGTCGTTGATGCCCCTGGCATACATTTTGCCGAAACCGAACTCCGAGCCCTGGGCCATGAAACCTCGGACACCTGGTGCATCACCATAGAACAGGCCCTTGTTCTCGTTCCCGGCCGGGGTGCAATCGATAACGACGGACGCCCGCTGGATGGCTTCTATCGCTTCAAGTTTCGGGGCATGACCGAGCTCTTCGAACGCGGCGGTACGGTCCTCGTCGACCGCCAGCCTGGCACCGCGGCGAACGAGGTCGTTGACCTTGCCACGTTCTTCGATGAGGGGTGTGCGTTTGTGAAACGTCACCTCGGCGATGCCAAAATCCTCACGATGGTCCGCGAGGAGACCGATCAGGGGCTCACCGATCGTGCCGGTCCCGATCACATGGACGATCTTTTCTTCCGTATTGGCCACCCAATGTCCTCCCAGGCTGCGCTCTCATCCGAGAGCCAAGATGATCGTTCTTTTTCTGGCGCTCTTACTCAACGGCCGTTGGGTCGAAAGTTCGTGACTTCTTTCGAAGATCCGTAAGATGAGGCAAGTTCGCCCCTCGTCTGGAGCATCACCATCGACGCCATCGACCCTCTCGTTTTCGGCCACCGCCTACGGTACTTGAGGAAAGCCAAGGGGATGACCCTCGATCAACTCGGGGCCATCATTGGACGCCCTGCGCCGTTCCTGTCTTTGATGGAAAACGGCAAACGGGAGCCGCGCCTGTCGACGATCAATCACCTGGCAGCCGCACTCGGCACCACGCCGACCGAGCTGCTCGCCCCTGACGCCCCAACTGAACGGTCCCGCCTCGAGCTGGCCCTGGCCCGCGCCCAGTCTGATCCGCTGTACGAGGCGCTAGGCCTCCCCCACCTCAAGCCGGGCCGTCGAATACCCGACCTGGTGCTCGAACATCTCACTACGATCTTCGACGCACTGAAGTCACGCTCGACAGTCACCGCAGCTACCCCCGAAGGTGCGAGACGGGCCAACAACGAATTGCGAGCCGAGTTGGAGGCCGGCGACAACTACCTGGCCGACATCGAACAGGTAGCAGGTGATGCGCTCGGGGCAATCGACTATCCAGGAACTGGCGCAGTATCCCAGGGCATGCTCACTGCCCTCGCCGGCCACTTCGGTTTTACCGTGCAAGCCGACGCAGGCCTTCCCAGTTCTCTGCAATCGGTCACCGATCTAGCCAACCGGGTGATCTACACACCTCAACGCGATGCCATGCGGACCAGAGAAGCTCGCATCGTGATGCTCCGGACTCTCGGCCATTTTGTGCTCGGCCATGGAGAGCCCGCGGACTATGCAGAGTTTCTGCGCCAACGAGTCGCTGCCAATTATTTCGCCAGGGCGGTGCTGGTTCCCGAGTCCGCCGCCGTTCCGGCGTTGGGCACCGCCAAACACGATCGGGACCTGAGCATCGAAGACCTCAAGGAACTCTTCTACGTTTCCTACTCTTTGGCTGCCCAGCGTTTCGCCAACCTGATCACCCATCACCACGACATCCGCACCCACTACCTCCGCTCGGACGAGGAGGGCATCATTTGGCGGGGTTGGTCGAATGACGGCTTCCCGTTCCCTGCGGCGTCTGACGGCACGATCCTCGGTCAGCGCATCTGTCGCCACTCGGCCGCTCGCCAGGTCTTCACCTCTGACCAGAAATACGACATCCACGCTCAGTTCATCGACACGCCGCGAGGTACCTTCTTCGAACTGGCCCACCTCCTGGCCGACGACCCCCGCTCCCATGCTGTGACCCTGGGGACAACCTTCGAATCGTCTCGTTTCTTCCGAGGCCGTGACACCGACATCCAGATCGCTTCGACCTGCCCCGCCCTCGAATGCTGCCAACGACCCTCCCCCGAAACCGCCGCCCGCTGGGAAGGCCGCGCCTACGCGTCGGTCCACGAACAACCCCAACTCCTGGCAGTCCTGCCTGCCGGCACCGTCCCAGGCGTCGACCTACCGACCGTCTACGAATTTCTGGACGACCGCACCAGCCGGTAAGACCAGGCCGATAACCATCTACCAGCTCCGGCACAGCAGAATAGGGTGAGCCGATGATCGAGGTGGCCCCTGCCGTTCGTCGCAAAGCCGTGGCTCTCGGGCCGCTGGGACAACGGTGGCTCAGGGACCTGGACGAGATCGTCGAAGACTTGGTGGCCCAATGGGGCCTCCGCCTTGGCGCCCAACTCGATGGCGGATCAGGGTCATCCGTAGCGCACGCTGCGACCATCGTAGGTGCAGATCGTGTGCTCAAGGTGGCGATTCCGCCTGGCCTCGAAGGCCACGGAGAATTCGAGAATGAGGTACTCGCCTTGTCCTTGGGGGCCGGTGACGCCTACGTGAAGGTATACGAGGTCGACTTTGAGCGGCGCGCCGTGTTGCTGGAACGGCTCGGACGACCACTCAGTGAATGTCGGCTGACAGTGGAATCCCAGATCGTAATCCTGGCGGCAACGATCCAGCGAGGCTGGCGCAAGGTCCCGACGTCGACACCGTTGACGACAGGCGCCGACCAAGCAGAGCATCTGCGTGACGCCATTCGGAATTGGTGGACCGGGCTCGGACAACCGTGTCCCCGCCGCACTGTCGAACAGGCGCTGGAATACGCACAAAGGCGACGTGCCGCTTTCGATATCGACAAAGCGGTACTGATCCACGCTGACCCGCACCCGGCCAACCTGCTCGAAGACCTCGCCGCATCCAATCGGCCCGCCAGTTTCAAACTGATCGACCCGGAAGGAGCAATATCCGAGCCTGCCCACGATCTCGGGATCGCGCTCCGGGGCTGGTGCGAAGAACTCCTCGATGGCGCTCCGGTCGAGCTTGGCCGCTCCTGGTGCACCAAGTTCGCGGAGCTGACCGGGGTCGACGAACAGGCTATTTGGGAATGGGCATTCATCGAGCGGGTCTCGACCGGCCTTTTCATGACCCATCTTGGCGACGAAGGCGGTGCCCAGTTCCTCGAGGTCGCGGCTCACTGGACGGATGTTGACATCTGAATCCCGCTCTCACTGTCACTGCAAACCCACCAAAGAATGTCAACGGATACGACGGTATTCGACCGGACGGGGTTCGGGGAGGTGTTGGCGCTTCGCCCGCGGTTCATCGACGGAGGCTGTTGGCACATGACTCGATCAACCAGAATCTCCGAAATTCTTGGCCGTCGGAGCTCTCAGGTCCAGTTGTCAGCCAAGGTTCGATGGACAGCCACCGAACCCCAATATGCCTCGTGGGAGCCCAGCAGAGAGTCACTGTGATCGGGGTACAGATCGACCACGTCGGCACCTTCGTAGAAGGGGGCGACGGGATAGGACAGGACGTCGTGGCGATCCCACACGTTCAGCCACACTGGCCGCTTCCCACTGTGGGAACGACGGCCAAGCCCGAGATCGGACGCATCTAGCTTGGCCGTTCGAGAACTCGCCATGATGTCGGCGACTCCTGCGCTGCGCACCATCAAGGCAGAGATGGGCGAACCGAACGTGACGAACCTACGGATCCGCCAGCGTTTGCGAGCTTCGCTGACCTGCTGTTTGTTGAGGCCGGCGCGGTCCAGATCCGCAACGTCATCACGCTTCTTCGAGAAAAGCCAAGATCGGAAGAGCGTCGTGTAGGGAAAGAGTGTAGATCTCGGTGGTCGCCGTATCATTAAAAAAAAAAAAAATAAACAAAGCAAGTAGCACATGAGCTCGACAGACATACCGAAGCCGAGACTCCTCTCTGCAGCGACACTAGACGAGCGCGACACTTGCGCTCACTGCGATCATCATCTCCGCTCTTCTCCACGTC
>CALCCX010000529.1 GCA_937900165.1 uncultured Acidimicrobiia bacterium
TGATGTTTTTTTTTATCTTTATTTTTGATGTTTGTGTTTTTAGTTGTTTTTGTATTTGTTATGTTTTTGTTTTTTTTTTTTTTTTTCAAGCAGAAGACGGCATACGAGTTATATCAGTGTGACTGGAGTTCAGACGTGTGCTCTTCCGATCTGCGTACTACGGAGTCAATGAAATCCTGTCAACGATCATGCTCAACGTCGTCGCGGTCCAGCTCATGAATTTCCTTCTTCGGGGTCCGCTCATCGATCCCGGTGAGATCGAACGCGGCACCCGGATCCCTCAAACCGAACGGCTGGTCGAATCTTCCGATTTGCCGCTGTTGTTCGGCAGTGGACGGTTGCACATCGGTCCCCTCATTGCCGTGCTGGCGGCCGTTGCCGCATACATCCTGTTGTGGCGGACACCCCTGGGATTCAAGGTACGGGCGGTGGGGTTCAGCCGCGATGCCTCTCGCTACGCCGGGATTGCAGGCAAACGAACGATCGTGTTGGCGATGACCATGAGTGGCGCGCTGAGCGGGCTGGCCGGCGCCGTGTTGGTGTTCGGAAGCGAGAGTCACCGCATGGTCACCGATGGCTCGACCGCCGGCTTCACCGGCAACGCCGGGTTCAATGGCATCGTTGCCGCGCTCTTCGGTGCCCTTCACCCTTTGTGGACGATCCCGGCTTCGTTTCTCTTCGGAGGCCTCCTGGTAGGCGGGCTCGCGTTGCAGCGGGCGGTGCAGGTGCCGTCTGCGCTGATACTTGCCCTGAATGGTCTCGTAGTCATATTTGTCGTGTCCAGTGAGCGGTTCAAGAGGCGCCTCCGCGAACGCCCGGTGCCGGTCGGCGATGTACCAACGACCGATCCCTCCGACTCGCCCGAGGCGACCTCCCCGCCTGATTCCATCGACCCGGCCGGGGAGGGTGACCCGTGAGCGATTTCCTCACCCAAACCGTGCTCATTGCCACAGTCGCCTCGGCGATCCGGCTAGCAGTGCCATTGCTCCTGGCGTCTCTCGGCGAGACCTTCGGGCAACGTAGCGGGGTCCTCAATCTTGGGGTCGATGGCATCATGTTGCTCGGAGCGTTTGGTGGCTATTTCACAGTCCTGCGCACCGGCAACGTGTGGCTCGGACTCCTGGTCGGGGTCCTGGTAGGCCTGGTTCTGGGAGTGGCTTCGGCCGTGATGGCGGTCACGCTCCAGGCCGAGCAAGGCATCAGCGGCATCGGCATATTCTTGTTCGGACTTGGTCTGAGCGACCTTCTTTTCCAACGTCTGGTCGGCACACCGCTTCCCATCAGCAGCTTTCCCAAGTTGGCGGTTCCCGGCCTCAGTGACATACCCGTACTTGGAGAAATGCTGTTCCGGCACAGCGTGATCGTGTACATCGCATTTCTCGGCGTCCCACTCAGCATGTTCATCATCAACCGCACGACATTCGGGATGAACATCCGGGCCGTCGGCGAGAATCCCGAAGCTGCCGACAGTCTTGGGGTGAGTGTTACCGCCGTTCGATACGCGACGGTCTCCATCGGTGGAACCTTGGCAGGTGTTGCGGGAGCCGCGCTCGCCATTGACCTGGGCATCTTCCAGCAGAATCTCACCAACGCCGCCGGATTCATCGCCGTCGCCCTTGTCTACTTCGGAGCGTGGCGTCCGCTCGGTGTCATGGCAGGAGCGCTGCTCTATGGGTTCGTGAATGCTCTCGTTTTGCAATTCAAAACACTCGGCATCATCCCAAGGAGCTGGTCGGACATTGCGGCCATGGCCCCCGCCATTATCACCATTTTGGCATTGGTGCTTGTCGCGAGCCGCTTCCGGCAGCCTGCGGCACTCACGAAGCCATTCACCAGGGGAGCGTGAAGAGGCGAAAGACCCCTCTCGTTCCAACCCAAACAATCAAGGAGAAGGACCATTGAAGAGACGCAGAAACAGTTGGGTGGCCATGGCAGCGGTAATGATGCTGATTGTGGCGGCGTGCGGCGGCGATGGAGACGCGACGACGACCACCGCGTCCGAAAGCGCAGGCGGAGCATCGGCAGAGTCGTTCCGTATCGCGATAGTGGCGCCGTCGGCGTCCAACGACCTGGCCTTCACCCAGTCGATCGTGGACGGTGTCGAAGCGATCAGGGGAGAGCGGGGAAACGTCCAGGTTGCGATCACCGATGGCACCTTCAATGTGGATGACGCCGCTGCAGCCCTCCGAGGGTACGCTGAAGACGGTTTCGACCTCGTGATTGCCCACGGTTCCCAGTACGGCGGATCCCTCCAGGAGATCGCTCCAGACTTTCCTGACATAGCTTTCGCGTGGGGCACCGCGGCCGACACCTTCGGGCTTTCCAATGTGTTCGCGTACGAGGCAGCCTCCGATGAGGGCGGCTACGTCATGGGCGTGATGGCCGCTGCTCTCAGCGAGACCGACGTCGTTGGCGTGGTTGGCCCCATCGAGGTTGGCGATGCCAAGCTCTATGTCGATGGGTTCGCGGCGGGTGTCGTGGCTGAGGAACCCGCCACAACGGTGAACATCAACTACACCGGGTCCTTCAGCGACGTGGCTCTCGCCTCCGAAGCTGCCCAGGCGCATGCGTCGGCTAGCGCCGACGTGTTGACCGGCACCGCCCAGATGGTGGTGGGGGCCGTGGGTGTCGCCGACGAACTCGGAATGCTCTGGTTCGGTACCCAAGCCAACCAGACCTCCCTGGCGCCGGAGATCGTTGTTGCCTCCCAGGTGTACAGGTGGGAGGTGATTCTGCGAGAGATCCTGACGAACATCGACGCCGGCACGCTTGGCGGCGAGGCGTTCGTCATCGACTTCGACAATGGTGGTCTCGTCATCGAGTACAACGACGGCTACGACCTGCCGGCCGACGTTCGGCAGAAAGCCGATGACACGATCGCAGGCATCATCGACGGATCCATCACAACCGGCTAGGGAAACAATGGAATGCCGGGGGGTCGCTTGATCCCCCGGCACTCGACTGCGAAGGAGTTGGATATTGCCCCAGACGCCGATGCTCGAAATGAAAGGCATCGTCAAGCGGTTCCCGGGCGTGCTCGCCGCAGACCATGTCGACTTCGATGTGCTGCCAGGGGAGGTTCACACGCTGTTGGGCGAGAACGGCGCCGGGAAGAGCACGCTGATGAACATCCTGTATGGCCTCCAAGAAGCCGACGAGGGCGAGATACTCCTCAACGGAAAGCCGGCGGAGATCCACAACCCGACCGATGCCATAGCCCTCGGCATCGGCATGATCCATCAACACTTCATGCTGGTCGACACGCTCACGGTCGCCGAGAACGTGGCACTCGGCCTCAAGTCAGGTCGAGGGGCCCTCACCGATCTCGACGCTGTATCCGCTCGCATCGAAGAGCTCGCTGAGCGTTATGGGCTCGAGATCGATCCGCAGGCCCTCGTGTGGCAACTTTCGGTCGGCCAGAGGCAGCGGCTCGAGATCATCAAGGCGTTGTACCGGGACGTCCACCTGTTGATCCTCGACGAGCCAACTGCAGTGCTGACACCTCAGGAAGTGGACCAGCTGTTCGTGACATTGCGACAGATGACCGATGACGGGCGTGGACTCATCTTCATCTCCCACAAGCTCCATGAAGTGCTGGCCCTGAGCGACCGGATCACGGTGCTCCGCCATGGCGCCGTCGCAGGCAACACGACCTCCGAAGGTGCCACCCGAGAGAGCCTCGCCGAGATGATGGTCGGGCGCCAGGTCAAGCTCGCGCCCGACAAACCACCTGTGGAGATCGGGCCGGCGGCGCTCCAGATCCGAGGCTTGACAGTCATCAGCGACCGCGGCATCGAAGCGGTCAGCAGCCTCGATCTCGAGGTCAGGACCGGCGAGATCTTCGGCATCGCCGGCGTGTCAGGAAACGGACAGAGAGAACTCGCTCAGGCAATCGCCGGGTTGCAGGAGGCTGTGGCCGGATCTATACATATCGACGGTCAAGAGACAACCAACCTCAGGCCGGCAGAGGTCCGCTCACGTGGTCTGTCCTATGTTTCCGAAGCACGGATGCGGGAGGGCGTCATCGGTGAGTTCACGGTGTCGGAGAACTTGTTGCTGATCGATCACGCATCCGAACAATTCGTGAACCGGGGTCTATTCGATTTTAAGGCCATCCGATCGCACTGCGAGGTGCTGGTAGGCGAATACGCCGTCAAGACCCCGACCCTGGACACACCGGCCCGCAACCTCTCAGGGGGGAACATCCAAAAGCTGATCGTGGCCCGCGAACTGGCAGGGTCGCCCAAGGTTCTGGTCGTAGCCCAACCCACCCGCGGAGTAGATATCGGAGCAGCCGAGTACATCCACGCGCGGTTGGTGGATCAGCGGTCCGAGAACGCAGCGATCCTGATGATCTCTGAGGACCTCGACGAGGTTTTTGCCCTGTCGGATCGTATTGCTGTCATGTATGAGGGACAGATAATCGCCGTCGTCAAGCCAGGCGAGACGACCAGAGAGGAGATCGGCCTGATGATGGCGGGAGTCAGGCCCACCGACTCCCGCCACGGGTAGCTCTGTCAATCACGGACCACGACCGGCGTGAATCCGGTCTTCGGACGAGCGAGACGCTAGATTGGGGGAGCCCCAGGACCCCGGCCTCAGCTGAGGATGCGGTCGGCCGGGCACGGAGTGTTCGGTCGGCATGGAGGAATCGGGATGAAACTGGTGGTAACCGGTTCCATCGCTTTCGACTACCTGATGCACTTTCCTGGGCGCTTCGCCGATGCCCTCAAGAAAGAGAAACTCGATGCCATTTCGGTGTCGTTCCTGGTGCAGGAGATGACCAAGCACAGGGGCGGCACCGCAGCCAACATCGCCTACTCCAACGGTCTAATGGGCGGCCAGCCCAAGCTGATGGCGACGGCCGGCAAAGACTTCTCCGACTATCGAGACGTACTCGAAGACGCCGGGGTCGACACATCGGCCGTGATCGTGATAGAGGACGAGTACACGTCTTCGTTCTTCGCCAACACCGATCGTGACGAAAACCAGATAGCCAGCTTCTACGCAGGAGCGATGGGCCACGCGGACAAGCTGTCGTTCGGCACCCACGCTCCCGGGGCAGAGCTGGCCATCATCTCGCCCAACGATCCTGGAGCCATGAAGCAATATGTGGAGGAGGCGAGGCGCCGCGAGCTGCCCTACATCTTTGACCCGAGTCAGCAGACGCTTTGGTTGAGTGGCGAGGATCTGGCCGAGGCAATCGATGGCTGCTACCTGTTGGCTGTCAACGAGTACGAGCTGCATCTGGTCAAGGACAAGACCGGCCTGAGCGAAGATGACCTCCTCAAACGGTGCACCAAAGGTCTCATTGTCACCAAAGGAAACCAAGGGTCGACCCTGATGATTGACGGCGACGTAATCGAGATCCCGATCGTTCCGCCTCACCAGGTGTTGGACCCGACCGGAGCCGGAGACGCATTCAGGGCCGGGATAATGCGGGGCCTCCAGCTCCAACTCCCGTGGGAACTGGCCGGTCGCGTAGCCGCGTTGAGCGCAACATACTGCATCGAAAACAACGGGCCGCAGAATCACCTCTTCGATCCGCCGGCGTTCGTAGCTAGATTTCGCCGGCATTTCGACGACGACGGTGCTCTGGACGGTCTAGAGGCATCTTGAACCAGGCCAAACCAACCAAAAGGTGAAATCATGGAATACGACATCAAGAATCCTGACCTGGCCGAACAAGGCCTGAGTCGCATCGAGTGGGCGCGTCAAGAAATGCCGGTCCTCGACAAGATCGAAGAGACGTTTGCCAAAGACCGGCCCCTAGAAGGGATTCGGCTTGGCGCCTGTATGCATGTGACCACAGAGACCGCCAACCTGATGAGGGTTCTCAAGGCAGGCGGGGCCGAGATCACGGTCAGTGCCAGCAACCCTCTTTCCACCCAGGACGACGTGGCGGCCTCGCTGGTCGTGCATCAGGAGATCCCGGTCTACGCCATTACGGGTGAAGACGACGAGACCTACTACCGACATCTCAACGCCGTGCTCGACACCGAGCCACACATGATCATGGACGACGGGGCCGACCTGGCCAGCACGCTCCACAAGGAACGTCCGAACCAGCTCGAGGCGATGGTGGGCGGCACGGAGGAGACCACGACGGGAGTCATTCGCCTCAAGGCGATGGCAGCCGACGGCGCACTGAAGTTTCCGGTGGTGGCCGCCAACGATGCTCAGACCAAACATCTTTTCGACAATCGCTACGGCACCGGCCAGTCGACGATGGACGGGGTCATCAGAGCCACCAACTACCTGATTGCCGGCAAGAACATCGTCGTGGGCGGCTACGGATGGTGTAGTCGAGGCATCGCCATGCGAGCCGCCGGGCTGGGCGGCAACGTCATCGTGACCGAGGTCGATCCGTTGAGGGCACTCGAGGCGGTAATGGACGGATTCAGAGTGATGCCGATGGCAGACGCGGTTGGCATTGGTGACATGTTCATCAGCGCCACCGGCGACATCGCAGTGGTGGACACGCATCACTTCGAGAAGATGAAGAGCGGAGCTTTGGTCGCGAACTCAGGACACTTCGATGTCGAAATCAACATTCCTGGTCTTCGCGGGTTGTGCGATGCTGATCCACAGAGGCCGAGGCCGTTTGTCGATCAGTACACGACGAGGGATGGGCGCAAGATCAACATTCTTGGAGAAGGCCGCCTGATCAATCTGGCTGCGGCTGAAGGTCATCCGGCATCGGTGATGGATATGTCCTTTGCGGGTCAAGCTCTTGGAGCTCGGTATCTGGTGGAAAATCAAGACATCCTGGGCGACGAGGTATACGTCATACCGGCTGAGGTGGATCAAGAGATTGCCGGCCTCAAACTGGACGCCATGGGCATCAGGATTGATACCCTGACCGCGCAGCAAGCCGAGTACCTGAGTTCGTGGCAGCACGGGACCTGATCGCGCAGTCTTTGGCCATTGAGGGAGATGTGGAGAGATGAGTTCGACGTTCATGACGGCGCCAAGCCTCATGTTCACATCTGAATCTGTGACCGAGGGCCATCCGGACAAGATGTGCGATCAGATCAGCGATGCGGTCGTTGACGCCTGCCTGGAACAGGACCCGATGAGCCGGATCGCCTGTGAAACGGCTGTCAAGACCGGTTTCGTGCTGCTTCTGGGAGAGATAACCACCGATGCAGCCATCAACTATGACTCATTGGTGCGTGAGGTGGTGAAGGACATCGGGTTCGACAATTCGGAAAAGGGTTTTGACGGCAACACCTGTGCAGTACAGGTGGCGGTGGCCCAGCAGTCTCTCGACATCGCCGTAGGCGTGGACGCGGTCGCCGACGACGAGGAATCGATGATCAAAAGTACCGGGGCGGGCGATCAGGGGATGATGTTCGGCTTCGCCTGCAACGAAACCGAAAGCCTGATGCCGCTGCCCATCGACCTTGCTCACCGGCTCTCGAGGCGGCTGGCCGAAGTCCGCAAGAACGGCGAGTTGGCGTGGCTCCGGCCTGACGGCAAGAGCCAGGTGACCATCGAATACGCGAAGGGCGAAGTCAGTCGGGTTGCCAGATCGGAAGAGCACACGTCTGAACTCCAGTCACACTGATATATCTCGTATGCCGTCTTCTGCTTGAAAAAAAAAAAAAACGCACAGCTACACGCAGCAGCTACAGCACAAGTGCCCCTCTCCTCCGCATCTGTCACCTCGCATCCACTTCCTGCCAGACA